>CALFPI010000409.1 GCA_937919035.1 uncultured Gemmatimonadaceae bacterium | reverse complement strand
CCCTATCGTACCCCTGCTATAAACTGCTGGCTACGTGGGTTGGCCGGACGCTTACGTTGCCAGGGCCCTTGATGCCTTCGGCCCATCGCTGGACCAGGAACTGGCCCGACTCCCACAACCGCCAGATGAAACGCAGATGCAGAAGATTCAATACCTGCTGGGACGCCATCGGAGTGCCGAGATCTCCTCTCGGGAGAAGATCTCTTCAATGGGGACCGTCGAGACCGAACCCCTGTTCGAACCAGGTCAACTCGTGCGGCACAGGCGGTATGAATACCGTGGTGTTGTGGTGGCATTCGACCTGACCTGTCAAGCGGACGATGACTGGTACTTTTCCAACAGGAGTCAGCCACAACAATACCAGCCATGGTACCACGTTCTGGTGCATGGAGGCCAACATGTCACATATGCGGCTCAGACCAGTTTGGAGGAGGACAACTCAGGTGAGCAGGTCGTCCACCCGTTCATCCCCCACTTCTTTTCCGCCTTCAGTGATGGGCAGTACACCAGAAACGACACGGCCTGGCCGGGATAGGACGGGGCCCTCCTTCTGTGGGGCAAACGGAGCGTCTCGCTATCATCGTCATCGGTTGTGTAGTCCGCACGCATCTGCCTCAGTCTCACAGGTCCCGGGCACCCAGAATCCACTCTGCGACCACATCGACTGTCGGTGAGTACTCCCCTTCCGTTGAAACATGAAGCGTGGGGACGTCGAAGTCTGGCTCCAGATACTCTCCAGGGGGTAGGAACTGGCCTGTCTCACGGAAGGTGGTGACTCGGCGGTCACCATGGAAGAACTCCCGACGAGGGGCGTCCATGCCACGCTGGAGATGGCGCTTGGCAGCCACTGTTGCGTCGATATCACAGACAACAAACAGCGGCACTGCCAACTCCCGGATCCTCGGCATCATCGACGCCCAGACCTTGTGCTGAAATGCCGCCTCGATGATGACGGACACTCTTCCGGCCAGACATTGACAGACAAGCTCGAGAAAGAGATTCGACACGAGACGATTGCTGTCCGGCGGGAGTTGGTCATGCTTGACACCGTGGGTGTTGACGTAGCCTTCCTTGATCTCGTCGCGACTGATCGTGGGCAGCCAAAGCTGCTTCGCCAGTCGCTTGGAGAAGGTGGTTTTCCCCGATCCAGGCCTCCCTGTGACGATTACACACATCGGCTTCTTGCTCCCGCCGCTGGACTCACCATCTGCCATTACCTGCTCCTTCCTTTCACGAGGCTTCTCCTATCCGTAAGACCAATGACAGCAGCCTCAGGTTCAAACTCAATCCTGCATGCGGATGGGCACACCGAACGCACGGCATCGTGGTCACACAGGCCGACTCGAGACCTTTCCGTCACTTCACCCTTCAGCGGCCTCGGTTGACGAAGATGTCACCTGCTCCATGAACCAGCAGACCTCGCGAGCAGACTTCAGGACCACCACCCTCTTGACCTCCCTGTGCCCCTCAAGCATGGCCAGAATCTTTGGCGTCCGCTGTTTCGGGTAGGTCCATATCCACTTCAGGAACTCCCAGTCGGGGAGCTTCTCTTTGCATCCATCGCCAAGGTCCGGCCGCGATCTGCCCCAGTCTCGAACCGAGCGCTTCACCGCCCGATACAGGCAGACAAGACGTGGCAGCGCCAGGAAAATCACGGTGTCCGCTGCAGCGACTCGCGTCTCGATCGTACCGCCATAGTTCCCGTCCATGATCCAGCGATCGCCCTGGATCAGGTCCATCACGCCATCCTTCCAGTCCTGATTTTCGGACGGTACCCAACCTGGTTTCCAGTAGTGGGCGTCGAGGTGGATGACGGGCAATCCAAGAGCAGCGCCCAGCCACTGGGATAGGACCGATTTTCCTGCCCCCGCCGAACCGATGATCAGAATCCGCCGCATGTCTGTCTCCTTCAGGTGACCATTCTGCAGCATAGATCGACCAATGCCAAGTCGTCGGATGAGAAGTCCGCACGCACGAAGCGGGTGTTTGACCAGGCTTGCCATTGTGCAATGCTGGCCGCTTCGTTTCTACCTGGCCACTGAGGAAAGAAACGTATCAGGAGAGCCCTTATGTCACCCTATCGCTTCGAGTTGAGACCTGATCTGTTGCCAGAGCAGGTCGCCGAATTGCGCACATCTGTCGGTTGGGATGCTGCCCTGGATCTCTACCAGCGTTCTCTCGGACGGACCTATGCCTGGGCCGGCTGCTTCGTCGAGCTACAGCTCATCGGCTACGGCGACGTCGTCAGCGACGGAGTCGGGGACGCCTACATCCGGGACCTCGTCGTTCATCCCGACCATCAGAGGCGGGGCATCGGATCCAGCCTCCTTTCGCTGCTAGTCGATGTGGTTCGAGATTCCGGCATCCGAATGGTCAGCACGGTATTTGAGCCAGAACTCGAAGCCTTCTATCGGAGGGCAGGATTCCACTTGGCGTCTAGCGGAATGATCGACCTCGGCGAGCCACCATTAGGGGCAACTGGTCCAGAGGGGCCGGGATAGTGCCCTGCTCGCGTTTCAATCCGCACGGGCTTGCTGATGTTCACCTCGGGGGCCAATGTTCAGAGACAGACAATCCGAGTGCCGAATCTCCTTGCCACTGTAGCATTCGATCTCCGAGACTATCGAAATGCCACGAAGACGCGACACAGTCCCCGAGAATTGGTTCGAGACGGTTGAGGACCGAGTATGGCTGCCACCTGACGACCAGGGAAAAGAGGAAGCTCAGCTCATCAGGAGACTCCTGAAGCTCCGACGTGGCCAACGAGTGCTCGATGCGCCCTGTGGAGCTGGACGGATCGCCTATCACATTGCGCGAGCTGGTCTGGACGTAGAAGGACTCGACATCAGGGATCAGTTCCTGTCGAGGGCTAGAAGGCGATTCCGCAAGGCAGGCCTGCAGGGTCGCTTTCGTATTCAGGATCTGAGGAGCTTTCGGTCAGCTCCCTGTTTCCACGGCATCTACACCTGGTTTGGCAGCTTTGGCTACTTCAGCGAGGCGGAGAATGTGGATCTGATCCGTCGATTCGCTGGCGCCCTGCTGCCTGGTGGCCGTTTGCTCATCGAACAAGTCAACCGAGAGCGGATCCTTCGCAACTTTCGCCGAAAGGGTGTCGTAGGTCCGATCGTGTCGTACGCCTACTGGAACCCGACGACTGAAAGAGCCATCAACCACCGCGTTGTTGATGGCATTCGTGATGCGGCGAATTCTTCCTCGATGCGCCTGTATACGCCCAGACAGCTCTCTTCCCTGTTCGAGGCTGCCGGGTTGGAGACCACCGAGGCTACGGGTTATCCTGGCGGTCACAGTTTAACTCGTGGGAGTCGGCGGATGGTCATTGTGGGACGCAAGCCAAGGCGTCCAGTCAGACAATCCGAACGCCCGGAGGTGATTCCATGACGGCGACGGATCAGCCACGATTGGAGGATATTCGAGGACGCCTCAGCTCCAAGGAAGTCCGGCAAGTGATTCTCGCCCTGGACTACCCACCCGAGATCCAGCAAGCAAAGGCTGATGACATCATCGGATCGTACCACGACAACCCGGATTGGGCTCTCGCCGGTGCCTGGCTCAGCGCTACTCTGGTCGGCATGATCGGGCTCCAGTTCGCTGGTGCTGGCAAAGCCGAAATCCGGCATATCGCGGTGCTGGCCGATCACAGACATGCAGGAATAGGAACGCATCTTGTCACCCATGCTTTCACCAAGTTCAGGCTATGCGAGTTGAGCGCCGAGACCGATGCGAACGGTGTAGGGTTTTATCGGAAGCGGGGGTTTGCTACACGCAGCCTTGGCGAGAAGTACCCCGGCACTGAACGCTTCTGGTGCACGATCCAGCGTGATCTGGTCATCGGATAGGTAATCCGAATGCGGAGACCACTTCCCCCTCCAGATCGCTGGGGCTACCGGGGCTACTGCGTGTGCCTCATGGTCCAGGGCCCCATCGGCGATGCCGTGCTTGGGATCCAGTCGAGCCTCGGGGTGACGCCGCCAATGCCCCCTCATGTGACAGTGAAGGGCACATTCGTCTCACCGGATAGCCTCGACCTCGTTCGGGACTCGGTGTGTCAACATGCCCAGCAGCTTGCCCCTCTCGAACTGCGCCTCTCGGAGCTCCTCGTCTGGGGCGGCGAACGTCGCTTGCTGGTGATCTCGGCTGACGCCTCGGCAGAGCTTCAGTCCCTGCACGAGAACCTATACCAGGCCATCGAGCCCATCTCCACCAATATCTACGGGGGAACAGGCGAAGAGAGCGTCCGGGGCTTCCACTATCACGTCACCATATACCAGCGAGTCGACGAAGCCACCCACTCCAGGGGACTGGGTGCGGCGGAGCGCCTGCCCCTTCCAGGGCTGTACCAAGCTGACTCCCTACACCTGATGGGGAGGGCGACCCAACAGGACGGCACCAGTGCTTGGACCGTCGTGGACCGCTACCCCTTCGGATTGCCGTGTCGGGTAGACGGAGCCGGTTGCCCGGCTCCGTCCCCCTCAGATCCGAGCGTGC
>CALFPI010000408.1 GCA_937919035.1 uncultured Gemmatimonadaceae bacterium | reverse complement strand
TGGGACATCATCCCTGCCGGGTACACCCTGGATCTGTCGCACCACGAAGAGGTGAAGGCGAAGCAGTACGACAACTACGACACTACAGACCTGAACATCCGACGTGTAACGGTGGGCTGGAATGACACCTACAACAGGCTCTACTTCATGGCCGAGGTCTACGACGACGTGGTCCGCTTCCACAAGGACAACCCCGACTCCCTCGATACCTACTTCAGTCGTCTCCAGGGTGCCTATGTACATGGCGACGACATCTGGGAGATCGTCGTCGACGCCGACCATGGGGGAGAACTGGTCGTCGGGCATTCCGAGGACGAGGACGTGGAGATGCGCAAACGCTCCGCCTACACGCAGAACTATCATCTCTACATGCCGCCCATCAATGGCCAGTACTGGCACTGGTTGTGGGGCAAGGCCACCTGGACGAAAGACCCAGCCTGGTCGGATGTCGGGTGGGCCTTCGCCGGCGCCGACCTGGACGCCGGAACGGTCACCTACGAGTGTTACCTGACGCCGTTCGACGATCTGCATCCGGACGGACCGGACAGCTCGGTTGTGCACGACCTGAAAGCTGGATCGATCATCGGCCTGAGCTGGGCCTTCCTGGACGCCGACGAGAGCGAGGAGACCTTCGACGCATTCTGGAGTCTGTCGAAGGACCGTGTGATGAAGATGTACTGCATGGGTCAGTATCTCGTCGATTTTGTGCTGATGCCACCCCTAGCCACCGGTCCTGACGCCGAGTGACTGAGCATCATTCGCGGTGTGGGCGCCGTCATCGTCACGGTGGTGTGACTGTCCTTGTGGCTCTGCTGGCCGCTCTCGGGTGCAGCAGCGACAGGCCACCGCCCAGCGGCACGGATCTGTCAGCGGCCCCTGCCGATCAAGACTTGCTAGAGCGGCAAGACCTGCAAGAGCGGCAAGACCTGCGAGAGCGGCAAGACTTGCGTGAGCGGCAGGGGGAGGCAAAGATCCGCGGCGACATCCCGCACTCGGCGTGGCCGGCAAGCTGGTTCGAGCCGCCGCGCACCGCCTCCATGGTCGGCCTCACTCAATTCCGCCAGTCGCCCATGCTGGACGATGCCGTGGCCACGGGGGCGCTGCCTCCCGTAGTCGAACGTCTCCCTGACGATCCGATCGTTGCGGAGCCGTACGAGAGTATCGGGAAATACGGCGGCACGGCGTCGATCTTCGATGGCGGCTTGGACCTGCTCAATCCACCAGGTGGGGCCTTCCGCGTGGGCCCGCAGCTGCAGTTGAATCTGCCGAACTACGCCGAGAGCGGGGAGTTCAGCGATGGCGGACGTACGCTGACCATCCAACTGCGGCCCGGCGTCAGGTGGTCGGACGGCCATCTGCTGACGGCGGATGATTTCGAGTTTGACCTCATGCACATCGAGTTCAACGACCAGATCACACCGGTGGTGACGCCCATGTTGCAGGGCGCCACGATTGAGAAGCACGGACCCTACCGCTTCAGCTTCCGTTTCGCTGAGCCGCAGCCCCTGTTTTTGAAGAAGCTCGCCCATTCCGGTGACAACTACGTGGCACCGGCACACTTTCTCAGGCGTTACCATCCGTCCTTCACCGACGTCGAGCAACTCACACGCGAGGCGGAGGAGCTGGGGGTCGAGGACTGGCGCAAGTATTTCGAGGTCGTCAACAGTACGCGTGATCTGCTGGTCTTCCACCGGCCCGTCCTGAGCCCGTACATGGTGGTCAGCAAGTCCTCGACGCGGAGCCGGTTTCAGCGCAACCCGTACTATCCCAAGGTAGACCCCGAAGGCAATCAACTACCTTACATCGACTACATCGAAACGCAGTTGGTGGCGACTGCCGAAATCAAGTCGGCCAAGGCGTCGACGGGACAGGTGACGTTCTCGGGCCGACAGTTTATGACGGCCGACATCCCACTGTTCAAGCGTTTCGAACGCGAGAATGGTTACAGCACCTACATCTGGCCCCGTCCGTACGGTTCGGACGTCGTGTTCCAGTTCAATCTCACACATCCCGACGAACGCCTGCGGCACATTTTTCAGGATGTGCGCTTTCGACGAGCCATGTCACTGGCCATCGATCGGGACGAGGTCAACGACATCGTCTATTTCGGTCAGGCTGTGCCCCGCCAACTGACGGTGGTTCCCTCAAGTCGCTACTTTGAGCCGGAATTCGCCCGAGCCTACGCCGATTTTGACCCCGAACGCGCCAGGCAACTGCTGGACGAGATGGGTCTTGTCGACGTCGACGGGGACGGCGTGCGGGAAGCACCCGACGGCGAGGCATTGGATATTACCCTCGAGTACACCCTCGGTGAGACCCCCAAGCAACCGACGGTCGAACTGGTCACCGCCCACTGGGGTGAGGTGGGTGTGCGGGTCAACCGCAAGCAGATCAGCGGTGCTCTGCAGAGCACGCGCGCTAACGCGGGATTGATGGACATGTCGATCTGGCATGCCGACCGCAACGCCGACATCCTGTTTCCCATCGAACCATTCTGGTATGTGCCCATGCACGTAGGCCAGGAGCCGCTGTTGTTCTCGCGCTGGGCGCGTTGGTACCTGTCAGGAGGCACGAAGGGGATGGAGCCGCCGCCGGAAATAAAGCAACTGATCCAGTGGTGGGAGGTCCTGCGGCGCACGTCTGACATGGAAGAACGCATCGACATGGGTAAGCGGATCCTGCGCAGTCAGGCGGAAAACGTCTGGTCCATCGGTGTCATCGGTCTGGGACCACACCCAGTGGTGGTGAAGAATGAACTGAAGAACGTGCCTCGCGATGGCTACTGGGGCTGGGACTCTCGCTGGTCGTGGCCGTACTATCCCGAGACCTGGTACCTCGAGCCGGCGTCGAAGAGCAACTGACATGCTGAACTACATCCTGCGTCGAGTTCTGCTCATGATCCCGACCCTGGCGGTGATCTCCGTCCTCGTCTTCACGATCATCCAGCTGCCACCGGGAGACATCATCACTTCGCGGTTGCTACTGCTGCAGCAGCAGGGCGTCGACGTGTCGCAGGAGGCGATCGAGGCCATGCGGGCGCGCTACAACCTGGACGATCCCCTCTACCTGCAGTACCTCCGCTGGATCGGCGGTTTTCTGCAGGGCGACCTGGGGTACTCCGTACAGTTCGGCCAGTCGGTGAACCATCTGATCTGGGAACGGCTGGGCTACACGCTGCTGCTGACGACAACAGCGACGTTGTTTGCCTGGCTCGTCGCCTTTCCCGTGGGAGTGTTCTCGGCGCTGCGACAGTACTCGCTGCTCGATTATGTGGCGACGGTCCTGGCCTTCCTCGGTCTGGCGACGCCGAGCTTCCTGCTGGCTCTGGTGTTGATGTATCTGGGCTACGCCTGGTTCGGCATCCCGATCGGAGGACTATTCTCACCCGAATTTGCTGCCGCACCCTGGAACGGCAGCAAACTCATCGATCTGCTGAAACATCTGTGGATTCCCGCCGTTGTCCTCGGCACGGCAGGCATGGCGGGGCTGATGCGGGTGATGCGGGCCAACCTGCTCGACGAGCTTGGCAAGCCCTACGTGCAGACCGCCCTGGCCAAGGGACTGCACCCTACACGTCTCGTCATAAAGTATCCGATGCGCATCGCCATCAACCCCTTCATCAGCACCGTCGGCTGGCTGTTGCCACATCTGATCTCGGGGGCGGCGATTACCAGCATTGTTCTAAGCTTGCCGACGACGGGACCCCTGTTGCTGGAGTCGCTGCGCAACCAGGACATGTACCTGGCCGGCAGTTTTCTGCTGATGCTCAGCACTCTCACCGTGGTGGGCACACTGCTGTCTGACATCCTGCTGGCCGTCGTCGACCCGCGCATCCGCTACGAATGATGACGCAAGCCACCCCTCCCAGAGTAGAGCCCGACGCCGGCCCGGATCTGGCATTCGCCTCGCAGTGGCGGCTCATGTGGCTGCGCTTCCGTCGTCACCGGCTGGCGATGGTGGCGGGAGTCGTGCTCCTCGTACTCTACTTCGGTGCCGTCTTCTGTGAGATCATTGCACCCCTGGGGGCCGGACAACGGCATCGAAGCTACGTTCTCTGTCCACCTCAGGAGGTCCGTCTTGTTGATGCCGCCGGCGATTTCCACTTCCGTCCCTTCCTCTACGGTGTGAAGCAGCGGGGCAATCCGAGTGACTGGCTGCGAGAATACGTGGTCGATACGTCGGTTGTTTACCCCATCCACTTCTTCACGCGTGGTCCCGAGTACGAGATGTGGGGGCTCTTTGCCACCAACTGGCACTTGTTTGGCGCTGACGAGGGGGCGCCGCTGTTCCTGTTTGGCACCGACGAACTGGGTCGCGACCTGTTCACCCGCATCCTGTACGGGTCGCGGATCTCGCTGACCATCGGCCTTGTCGGTGTGGCTTTAACCTTCTTCATCGGCATTCTCCTCGGCGGGGTTGCCGGATACTTCGGTGGCTGGATCGACATCATCGTACAACGCGGCATCGAGATCATCATGGCCATCCCGCAGTTGCCGTTGTGGATGGCCCTCAGCGCCGCCCTGCCGGCACATTGGCCGCCGCTGCACGTCTACTTCGGTATTACCATCATCCTCTCCTTCATGGGCTGGACGGGATTGGCCCGCGTCGTGCGCGGTAAGTTTCTGACGATGCGTGACGAGGACTTCGTCGTCGCCGCACGCCTGGCGGGTACTCATGAACTGAAGATCATCTTCACCCATCTGCTGCCCTCGTTCCTGAGTCATGTGATCACATCGGCGACGCTGGCTGTCCCGGGAATGATTCTGGGGGAGACGGCGCTCAGCTTTCTTGGCATCGGTCTGCAAGACCCGGTCGTCAGCTGGGGTGTGTTATTGCAGAAGGCGCAGAACTTCCAGGCCGTGGTCATGGCACCGTGGCTGTTGTTGCCCGGGCTGTTTGTCGTCTTCGCCGTACTGGCCTTCAACATCGTCGGCGACGGCATGCGTGACGCTGCTGATCCCTACGCCAACTGATGAGAGATCCCGTGACCAACGAGCGCCATGGCGCCGAGCCCCTGCTGGAAGTGCTCGACCTGCGGGTGCGGATCGAGCGCGACACCGGTCTTGTGCATCCCCTCAACGGTGTCAGCTTCCGCATCCAGGAGGGACAGTCTGTGGGCATCGTTGGTGAGAGCGGCTGTGGCAAGACGATGGCGTCGAATGCACTGCTACGCATCCTGCCGCGCCGCGCCGAGATCACGCACGGCTCGATGCAGTTTCGTACTCAGGCGGGTGATCGCATCGACCTGGCGCAGCTGGACCCCATGAGCCGTCGCATGCGGCAGATCCGCGGTGGCGAGATCTCGATGATCTTCCAGGAACCCATGACGGCGTTTTCGCCAGTGCATACGGTGCACGACCAGATCGCCGAAATGATCCGCCTGCATGACCCGGGTGCCGACAAAGAAGAGCAACACCGGCGGGTCGTGGAATTGCTCGATCAGGTCGGCATTCCCGACCCCGAGCAGCGTGCCTTCGACTATTCGTTTCAGCTGTCGGGAGGCATGCGGCAGCGGGCGATGATCGCCATGGCACTGGCCAGTGGCCCGCGCCTGCTGATCGCCGACGAGCCGACGACGGCCCTCGACGTGACGGTACAGGCACGGGTGCTGAAATTGATCGAGCGCATGCAGCGAGAGCTCAATCTGGCGCTGATGTTGATCACCCATGATCTGGGCGTCGTGGCGCACATGGTGAGTTACGTCTACGTCATGTACCTGGGCCGTGTTGTCGAAGAGGGTCCGGTGGAAGCGATTTTCGACAACCCCAAGCACCCGTACACGGCGGCGTTGTTGCGATCGATCCCGAACCTCGCCTCCAAGTCAAGGCGCCTCGAGCCGATTGAGGGCAACGTACCCAGCGCCGATCGGTTGCCCACGGGATGCCCCTTCCACACGAGGTGTACAGAAAAGGTGGGGGACATCTGCCAGCAGCGGATGCCGGCACGGGTCGAGTTGAGTGTTGGCCATGCGGTCAGTTGTTTCCGCTACACTGAAGAAAGCCTCGACGATGGCTGAATTGGCAGCCGATACGATCCTCCGCGTCGAGGGGCTGAAGAAGCACTTCCCCGTACGTCGCGGCCTGTTGCAGCGAGTTGTGGGCTCGGTGAAAGCGGTTGACGACGTGAGCTTCAGCGTGCAGCAGGGCCGCACTCTGGGCCTGGTCGGTGAGAGTGGCTGTGGCAAGACGACAACGGGACGCATGATCCTGCGTGCTCTGGACCCGACAGCGGGGCAGGTTTGGTTTCGCCAGTCTGATGGCCAGGTAGTCGATATGGCCGCCCTGCGGGGCGCCGAGATCAAGCAGGCCCGTCGCGACATGCAGATGATTTTCCAGGATCCGTACTCGTCGCTCAATCCGCGCATGCCGGTGATGGACCTGATCGCCGAGCCCCTGCGTGCCCGGGGATGGACTCGTCCCGACTGTGAGAGCCGGGTCGCTGAACTGATGGATCTCGTCGGCCTCGATGCACGCATGATCCGCCGCTATCCCCATGCCTTCTCCGGCGGCCAGCGCCAGCGCATTGGGATCGCCCGTGCTCTGGCACTGAAACCATCTCTGATTGTCGCTGACGAACCGGTATCGGCCCTGGATGTGAGCGTGCAGGCGCAGATTCTCAACTTGCTTCAGGCGCTGCAGCAGGATCTGGGACTGACGCTGGTGTTCATCGCCCACGACTTGAGTGTTGTGCGCTACTTGTGTGATCAGGTGGCCGTGATGTACCAAGGCCGCATCGTCGAGCAAGGAGAGTCAGAGGCCTTGTTCACGGCGCCCAGGCACCCCTATACGGCGACGTTGCTCCAGGCGGCGCCGGCACCAGATCCACATGTCCCCTGGATGCAAGATATCGACGAGACCGAGACGGAGGCGGGGGATACGACGGCACCGGTCGAACTAGTCGATGGTACCACCGCCGCGGGTGGCTGTGCTTTCGTCCCCAGATGTGCACATGCTACGGACCTGTGCCGACAACAGGGCCCGATCCTCATGCCCGGTAGCACACGGGAGAGCCAAGTCCAGTACGGTGCAGCCCACCTGGCCGCCTGTCATCACCAGGACGAGTTGCAGCTGCGCGGAATCTGAGAGGCAGGCATGTCTATAGTGCTGCGCGGCATCAGTTCAGCACGAGGTAGATGATCAGCATGATGGCCGCCAGCACCGCCCAGAGCATCCAGATGAAGCCGGGTGACGAATCCGCATCGGTGTATGTCTGACGGAGTGTCGGCATTTTCTCTTCATTGGCAGAGTGTTCGGTCAGCAGGGACAGGATGACCATAAAGCTGCTGATGCCGGCAAACAGGTAGAAGGCGAGCAGCAGATGGTTTGGCCAAAAACTCTCTCCCGGCCAATGCTTGAAGTGCATAACGCCCACTGAAAGAGAGACGATCGAGCCGCCGATCAGGGTCGCGTACGCAGCCGTCGCCGTCGCTCCACGCCACAGAACGCCGATGAGGAACACAGCACCCATCGGTGGGGCGATGAAGGAGATGATGCCCTGCAGCAGTTCGAACATGTTCTTGCCAACGCCCTCCATGGAGAGCGCGAACAGGACGGCGAGAACCGCGACACCGATCATCGCCAGCCGCCCGACCCATTTGATCTCTGCCGGCGTGGCGTCGGGGCGATACTTACTCACGTAGATGTCCAGAGTGAATACCGTGCTGAAGGAGTTGAGCCCGGAGTCGACGGTACTGACAAGGGCGGCGATCAGCACGGCCACGATCAGGCCCGTCATACCCACCGGCAGGTAGTTGGTCACCATTGTCATGAAGGCAGTATCCGGATCGGCCAGATCCGGGTGTAGTACAAAGCAGAGAATGCCAGGGAGCATGAAAATGACAGGCGGGATGATCTTGAGGAACCCGGCGAAGGCAACACCCATCTGTGCCTGCCTCAGGTCGCGGGCGCCCAGGGCGCGCTGCACAATCGTCTG
>CALFPI010000407.1 GCA_937919035.1 uncultured Gemmatimonadaceae bacterium | reverse complement strand
TCGTTGATGGCGCCGTCCACGGTATTGAGATGCCGCTGCACACTGTCCAGAAACTGGTGGAGGCCATCACCGACGATATCCTCGATGTGGCTGTAGGCCAACTGCGCGCGCAACTGGCCCAGGCTCCGTTCCGCCTGATTGGTATAAGTGCCTTCAGGTGATCCGGTGACCAGGCGCACCGACTCTTCCGCCTCGATCACACAGAAGTGAATCGCCCTCGGGAAGTCTCTGTCGAGGATCAGGAACTGGGCCACATCGGATGGGTTGACGCGACCAAAGCGCTTGAGGTACATCTCAAAGGCGCTCGCCGAGCGCAGCAGCGCTGACCATTGCACGGTATCGAAGGGTGTGCCAACATCCTGAGGCTTTGGCAGGAGGATGAAGTACTTGACGTCGAGGATGCGCGAAGTCTTGTCCGCACGTTCGATCATGCGGCCGATCTGACTGAAGTGCCAGGCCTCACCATGGGACATGGTGGCGGTGGTGATGCCGACGAAGGTGTGACTCGCGTTCTTGACGCTGTTGTAGAAGTCATGGGGAAACTGCTGCACCTGCTCAGGGGTGGCAGAGCGCACCATCAGATAGGTGCGATTGATGTGCTCCCACATCTCGGAGGAGATGATCTGGCGCTGCCCCCGGGCGTTCTCCCGGGCCCTTTCGAGGCAGGAGAGTATCGAATTCGGATAGGTCCGGTCGAGGGTAAGAAACTCGATCACGTTCTCGCGCGTTGCCGCACCGTAGCGCTCAACAAACCGATGCCAGTCGCCGGTGACGCGCACCAATGGTTCCCATTGATCACCGATGTCGGCAGGGACATCGAGGTTCAGGTGCAGATTGACATCGATGAACCGGGCGATGTTCTCCGCCCGTTCGACATAACGACTCAGCCAGTAGAGGGACTCAGCAGAGCGGCTCAGCATGGCGTCACGGCGCTGTGCCCGACGATTGGTACGATTCCAGGATGGAGACCTCATCCTCGACAACCCAGGTGTCCTTGCTGCCACCGCCCTGTGAGGAATTGACCACCAGCGAGCCCTTGCGTAATGCCACGCGGGTGAGCCCACCCGGGATGACATAAACGTCCTCGCCATAGAGGATGTACGGGCGCAGGTCGACATGACGTCCCTCGAAATGATCATCGACGATAATCGGCGTACGCGAGAGCGATATCGTCGGCTGGGCGATGTAGTTGCGCGGATTTTCCTCGATCAGGCGGGCGAACTCCTGCCGTTGTTCCGGCGTGGCCTGGGGACCGATCAGCATGCCGTAGCCGCCGCTCTCGTTGGCCGCCTTGATGACGAGTTCATCGAGATGTGCCAGGACGTACTTGCGGTCCTCATCCTCCCAGCATTGATACGTCGGTACGTTGGGCAGGATCGGCTCTTGCCCGAGGTAGTAGCGGATCATCTCCGGGACATATGCGTAGACCACCTTGTCGTCGGCGACGCCCGTGCCCGGCGCATTGGCCAGCGCGACACGGCCCTCCTGATAGACACCCATCAAGCCGGGGACGCCGAGCATCGAATCCTGGCGGAAGCACGTTGGATCGATGAAATCATCATCGATTCGCCGGTAGATGACGTCGACCCTCTGAAAACCCCGGGTCGTGCGCATCATGACCAGGCCGTCCTGGACTACGAGATCACGCCCCTCGACCAATTCGATGCCCATCTGTTGCGCCAGGAAGGCGTGCTCGAAATAGGCGGAGTTGTAGATGCCTGGTGTCAGCAACACCACCGTCGGCTGGGGGATGTGGTCCGGTGCCAGATGGCGAAGCATGTCCAGCAGACGCGCCGGGTAGTTTTCTACGGGGCGCACGAGGGAGGCGCCGAAGACCTGTGGAAAGGTGCGTTTGAGGACCTGCCGGTTCTCCAACACATAACTCACGCCGGACGGGCAGCGCATGTTGTCCTCAAGAACGTAGAACTGCCCCTTGTCATCACGGATCAGATCCGAGCCGCTTACATGACACCAGATCCCTCGGGGTGGCTCGAAGCCCATACATTGCTCGCGCAGTCCGGCGGCGGACTCGAGTACGAAGGCGGGAATGACGCCGTCACTGACGATGCGGCGTTCGTGATAGACGTCATCGATGAAACGGTTGAGTGCGGTGATGCGTTGCTTGAGCCCTGCTTCTACAGACGCCCATTCAGAGGCCTGCACGATACGTGGAATGATGTCGAAAGGGAAGATGCGTTCCGTGCCGGCCTCCTCACCGTACACGTTGAAGGTGATCCCCATGTTGAGCAGGGCCACTTCGGCAGCTTCCTGACGACGATGCAACTCGCCAGCAGAGAGGGCTTCGATGCGCTGCACAAGCAGTGCCGCCCCGGATCGCGCTACGCCCGTCGCGTCGAACAACTCATCGTAGAATTCGCCGGGTTCGTAGCCGTTGAAATTCATCGTCGCCCCCGTTGCTGCCGTGGGCTCAGCATTCGGCACCGCGGACTTCACCACCGTAATGGCCCATACGCTCCTCGGTGGTGATGGCTGAAACTGCCGCGGGCCGGTAGTGGAACTGAAGGGCGCGCCGAGGGTGAGGTGTCTTGTTATCCGGGCTGCCGTGAAGGGTAAGCCCGTGCCATAGCAGGACGCCTCCCGGAGGCAAGGGGACAACGACATCCGTGCCACGCGGCGCCTCGGTGTCACAGATCTGCCAGTCGCGCCGGTTGAAGTGAAGCTGCGGGCCCTGATGATGCGAGCCGGGCAGAATATGCATGGCGCCATTGGCCGGGGTTGCCTGGTCGAGAGCGATCCACACACCGACGACGGTTGCATCGATGGGAACGTTGAAGTAGGCCATATCCTGGTGCCAGGGCTTCTCGCGGCCGCCAGGTGGTTTCAGCAGAGCCATGTCCTGAAATAGTTCGGGTGTGGCGCCCTGCATGAAGCGACGGACAACACCCAACAGAGCTGCATCAATGCTCAGTGCGCGCAGGCGCTCGTCGTGATCAACGAAGCTCATGAGTTTGCGCACATGCTGCCGGCGCTCGGCGGTGGTAAACGTCTCACTTGTCCCGGAACCAGGCTCAAAGGAGATGCCACGAAACGCGGCGTTGGCACCATCGATCAGGTCTGTTACGGCGAGCAAAGCGTCGTTGATCCTGTCGGCGTCAAAGGCCTGGTGTATTGCCAGATATCCCTGACTATGGAACAGGGCCAGTTCAGCATCGCCCACTGCGTCCAGAGAGGAAGCCATGGGAG
>CALFPI010000406.1 GCA_937919035.1 uncultured Gemmatimonadaceae bacterium | reverse complement strand
CAAAACAATCAGCGGAGCGTCAACGCCCTGTCGGCGCAAGCCTGCGGCCAATACCAGGCAGCCGGGAAGATAGTTGTCATTCAGCATCAAAAACGTCGCGAAAGCAGTCTTCATGTAATCATCCAATATGTTGAGAAACAACACGTTACGTCGCACGTGTCGAAATTGGCCGGCCGCTGAATTTCGCTTGACATCGAGGCAAGAATCAGCATACGTTTCCGCCCACTAAGACTCCGCTCACGGCGGGGCACTGGATAGCGAGTCTCGTCGTGTTACGGATGCATCTCGTCCCGGCGCCTTCCTCCACAAGGGGTGTGGTAAATGTCGCACACAATCGAGCAGGTCCGGAATCTAGCCCTAACGGGTCACAACGGGGCAGGAAAAACTACACTCGCTGAAGCGCTCATATTCAATACGGGGCAACTGACGCGTATCGGGCGGATCGAAGATGGCACAACCATCTCCGACTACGATAGCGAAGAGGTGGCGCGCAAGATGTCCGTCAAGACCTCATTGCTGACGGGTGAGTGGAACAACTACCACTTCGATGTAATGGACACCCCTGGCTACGCCGACTTCATCCCCGAGACCCTGTCGGCCTTGCGTGTTGCTGATGGCAGCGTCGTCGTTATCGATGCGGTAGCCGGCATCGATGTAGGCACAGAACGGGTATGGCGCTATGCCAGCGAGTTGCGTCTGCCACGCATGTTATACGTCAACAAGATGGATAGAGAAGAAATCGATGTCGCAGATCTGTTGGACCAGATCCAGGCTCGATTCGGTCGCGAGGCTGTGGCGATCCAGCACCCCCTGGCTTCGGGCCCAGGGTTCCACCAGGTCGTCGACCTCCTTGAGATGAAGCTGATAACCTACGCCGATGGCAAGGCAGAAGTGGGGAACATCCCTGAAGCCATCGCAGAGGAGGCTTCTACGCTGCACGAACATCTCGTAGAGGCGGTCGCCGAAACCGACGAAGAGTTGATGGAGACCTATTTCGGTGATGGGGGCCTGGACGCTGGAGCGCTGAAGGCCGGTCTCCGTAAAGCGGTCCTGTCCCGACAATTGTTTCCGGTTCTGTTTGGCGACGCCTACAACAACGTTGCCGTCGACCGTCTCCTGCAAAGTGTGGCGGACCTCTTTCCCTCCCCAGTGGAAAGTCCTGGTCTCGGATTTGCCGATGCGGACGGCAACGAGCAGCAACTGGTTGCCGCAGCCGACGCCCCACTGGCGGGGTTCGTCTTCAAGACGGTTGGTGAGCAGCATGTGGGGGAACTCAGCTACATGCGACTCTACGCTGGAACGCTGCGTCACGGTGACGAGGTCCACAACGTCACCCGTCACAGGGCCGAACGCATCGGTCAGATCTTTGAGATCAACGGCCACGAGCGGCAAGAAGTGGACAGTGCCACGGCGGGAGATATTGTCGCTCTCGTAAAGCTCAAGGACACACATACCGGCAATACCATTTCCGCCAAGGGCACTGACCTGCAGTTTCCGCCTGTGGTCTTCCCTGAACCACTGATTCGTGTCGCCGTGACCCCTCGGGAGAAGGGTGGCGAGGAGCGCATGGTATCAGGACTTCAGCAACTGCACGAAGAGGATCCGAGTTTTGAGTTCCGTTTCGACGGCGAGATCCGCCAGTCCGTCCTCGCTGCCCAAGGGGATCTGCACCTTGAGACCATTCTCAAGCGTCTGCGAGAAAGGTTTCATTCCGAAGTCGACACCGAACCGCCCCGCATCCCGTACCGCGAAACCATACGAGGTCGAGCCGAGGGGAGTTATCGCCACAAGAAGCAGTCCGGTGGCCGCGGCCAGTTCGCTGAAGTCTCTCTTCGTGTCGAGCCGCGTGAGCGCGGTGCCGGATTCGAGTTCCGCAACGAGGTCGTGGGCGGCAGCATCCCCACCAACTTTATCCCTGCCGTGGAAAAGGGATTGCAGGAGACGCTGAATCAGGGGCCCATCTGCAATTCCCAGGTCGTCGACATTGCTGCCACTGTCCATGACGGTAAGTACCACGCAGTGGATTCTGACGAAGTATCCTTCAAGATCGCTGCATCGCATGCGTTCCGTGAAGCCTTCGTCAAGGCAAGTCCGGCCCTTCTTGAGCCCATCTGTCGTGTGCGAATCACCGTGCCTGAGGAGTTTCTCGGCGAGGTGATGGGAGATCTCACATCGCGTCGCGGTCGTATCAGCGGCACGAGCGCCGATGGTCACTTCCAGGTGATCGAAGCGGACGTGCCACTCGCTGAGATGGATCGCTACGCCACGCGACTGCGGTCCATGTCACAAGGCAAGGGTCTGCACACCCAGGAACTTGCACGTTACGACGAAGTCCCAGGAGACGTGCAGTCACGCATCTCAGCGAAGGTGGCAAGCGAAAAAGCCCACGCCGCCTGATCCTCGGCGTCAACATCTTTCAGGGAGGCGAACCCAACGGTTCGTCTCCCTTTCTTGTTCGATCGTTTCGTCGATCCATTACTCGTTGTCTCCGTGGAAGTTAGGCGGCAACTTTGTTGCCATGGTTTCACCCAGTCCGTAGATTCACGCAACTTCGGCCGAATCTACAGGTAAGGGTGAAAACGCGATGTCTGGTCACTCCAAATGGAGCACCATCAAAAGGAAGAAGGGCGCCGTTGACTCTGCGCGCGCCAAAGTCTTCACAAAATTGATCCGCGAGTTGACCGTTGCCGCCCGCGAAGGTGGTGGCGACGAAGATGCCAACCCCAGATTGCGCTCCGCTGTACAGAACGCTCGCGGCGCGAATATGCCCCTGGACACGGTCCAGCGTGCGGTTCGCCGCGGCACGGGAGACGAGCCTGGCGCCGTCTATGAGTCGTCCGTCTATGAAGGCTATGGTCCTGCCGGCGTTGCCATCATAGTTGAAACTCTTGCTGACAATAAGAATCGCGCCGTATCTGAGGTCCGACACGCATTCACCAAGCACAATGGCAACCTCGGCGAGAAGGGTGCTGTCTCGTGGATGTTCGAGCAGAAAGGCTTGATCGAGGTCGTCGGCACCGACGTCACCGAGGAGGACGTCATGCTCGCCGTCATGGATGCAGGTGGTGATGACATTCAAAGCGCGGATGGTATCTACGAGGTCGTCTGCCCGATTGAGAGTTTCGAAGCAGTCAAGCACGCACTGGACGAGGCGGGTTTGACCTACACGCAGGCGTCCTTGGCGTGGATTCCACAGAACCTCCTGGAAGTAGGGGGCGAGGACATCGAGAAAATCATCCGACTGCTGGAAGCACTCGATGATCTCGACGATGTGCAGAAGGTATTCTCTAATTTCGACGTAAAGGAGGAGGAGCTGGCCAAGCTGCTCGCCTGACCGGCTACCGTCCAAGACTCTTGCTCGTCCTCGGACTTGACCCAAGCAGTACGTGCACAGGCTATGGCCTTGTTCGCCAACAGGGCCATAGGCATATCTATCAAGACTGTGGATGTTTTCGCCCGCGACCTGGTGCGACTTTCGCCGAGCGCCTGCAGGTCATGTATGACGGGCTCGTTGCCTTGCTCGAAGCGCAGCGCCCCGATGCGGTAGCATTGGAGAGCAGCTTCCATGGCCGCGACGCGGACGCCACAGGCAAACTCGGTGAGGCCCGCGGGGTACTGCGATTGGCTCTTGTGCAGGCAGGCATCGAGACCGCACTCTATTCACCGGCCCAGGTCAAGAAAGCTGTTGCTGGCAATGGCCAGGCAACAAAGGAAGCCGTTCAGGGAATGGTTGCACGATTGCTCAAGATGGCAGAGCTGCCCAAACCTCTCGACGCTTCAGACGCGCTGGCCGTCGCCATCTGCCATCTGCACCGGGGCCCGGCAGTGACGACGTCGGCAGGGGACCGCCGGCGGCGCCCCGAAGTCGAGGCGTTGTTGCGCCGAGTCGTTCAGCGGTGAGGCGGCGCGTCGTTTGATCCATCATCTACGAGGCATGCTCACAGAAAAATCGCCAACCAAGGCCGTTGTCGACGTCGCTGGTGTCGGTTATGGTCTCTCCATTTCGCTCAATACTTTCGTCAAACTGCCAGCAGAGAAGGCAGAGGTCTTCCTGCACACGTACACCTATGTGCGTGAGGATCGTCTTCAGCTCTTCGGCTTTTCCGACCCAGCTGAAAGAGAGATGTTCGAGTTGCTGATCGGAGTTTCCGGCATCGGTCCCAATTCGGCGCAGACCATCCTTTCGGGGCTCTCTGTTGCGGACCTGCAGAGAGCCATCCATCGGGAACTGGTCGCTGAACTCACGCAAGTAAAGGGCGTCGGCACCAAGACGGCGCAGCGGGTCGTGGTTGAGCTGAAGGACAAAATCCGCATGCCGGTGGCAAGCCCCGATAATAACGACAACGATGCGGGACGGATCTCCGATGATCCCCTGGGTGACGAAGCGATGTTGGCCCTTGAGGCGCTCGGATTTGCCACTGCATCAGCAAGCAAGGCCGTCGCCGCGGCGCGACGGAGACACGGCGAAGGGACACCGACGCTGCAGGATCTGATCAAGGGCGCCCTGCGGGAACGGTGAGGGACATGGAAACTCGTCCAGTAAATCCCGAGGCCGGCAGTGAGGATCGCACTGACACAACACTACGGCCTCGCCGCCTCGAAGAGATGCTTGGCCAGGCGAAGGTCAAGGAACAACTGCGGATTGGCATCACCGCCGCCCGGGAACGGTCCGAGAATCTGGATCACGTACTGCTTTCGGGTCCCCCAGGGCTCGGCAAGACCACTCTGGCCCACGTAATCGCCAACGAGATGGAAGTCGAGTTACATGCCACTTCCGGCCCGCTGCTCGACAAGCCCGTTGATCTGGCGGGCATAGTTACGGCCCTTGGTCCGCGGGACGTCCTCTTTATCGACGAGATCCACCGGATCAATCGCGAAGTGGAAGAATATCTCTACTCGGCGATGGAGGACTTCCGCATTGACATCCTCATCGATTCAGGACCCACGGCACGCTCGGTGACGATCGATCTGGAACGGTTCACCCTCGTCGGGGCGACGACGCGGCAGGGCCTGCTGACGGCACCCATGCGGGCCCGTTTCGGCATTACGGCAAACCTGGACTTTTACAGTACTGACGAACTGGCAGAAATCATCAAGCGCGACGCTCGCCTGCTCAGTTTCGACGTCGAGCAGGACGGAGCGGACGAGATCGCTCGACGCTCCCGTGGCACAGCGCGCCTGGCCAAGCGCTGGCTACGCCGCGTTCGTGACTACGCACAGGTGGAGGGGGATGGCGTCGTCAACAGGAATGCCGCCAAAGCGGCTCTGGAAATCCTCAAAGTGGACGAACTCGGACTCGACGAAACCGACATCCGCCTGCTGACGACCATCATCGACAGGTTTGCTGGCGGACCCGTGGGCGTGAACAATCTGGCCGCCGCAATTGGCGAGGAAGAGGACACGATCACCGAGGTTTACGAGCCGTATCTGATCCAGCAGGGCTTTCTCAAAAGGACGCCCCGTGGACGTCAGGCGATGCCCAAGGCCTATCAGCATCTGGGCAGGCCTCTGCCACCCGCCGGCAACACCCGGGGTGATCAGTTGGGAATGTTGTAGGATGTTGCTCGCCATAGATACATCGACTCCAGCCGGTAGCGTGGCAATTCAGGAGTCCGGTCGAACCTTGTCTTTGCGAACGTTCGACGCTGCGCGTGAGCACTCGCGCAGACTGTTCGGTGAAATCGATGCGGCTCTCGCCGATGCCGGACGACAGCGGGCGCAGATTCGCAGCGTGGCGGTGACGACGGGTCCGGGGTCCTTCACGGGGTTGCGCATCGGGCTCAGCGCAGCCAAGGGGTTGTGTATGGGGTTGGGCGCGAGGTTGATTCCGCTGTCCACTCTTGCGGCTCTGGCGGCCAGGGTGCCTTTCTGTCGGATGCCGGTCTGCACCCTGTTAGACGCCCGACGTGGCGAAGTCTACGGCGCCGTCTATGACACGTCCGGTGGTGAACCCCGTCAGATCCATCCGCCGTGCGTGGATGAGCCCCATCGACTACTGGCGCACTGGGGTCTTCAGGACGTACTGTTCACAGGCGATGGCGTGGACCGCTGGTCGGATTTGCTGTCCGGGGTGTCAGGCGCAGAACTGGCGCCGCCTTCGGTTCGTCGTCCCTGTGCTGCCGCCGCGGCCTGGCTGGCAAGCCTGCGTTCACCCGCCGAGGACGCGGATCCCGCCCTGGTGGAGCCAGTTTATGTGCGGACGCCAACATTTGCGCCAGCAGCATCGGTAACGCCGGCTCTATGACAACCACCGCGGGGGTGCTTAACCTTTCTTCGGCCGAGATTCAGCGGGTCCTGGAGATCGAAGAGAGGACGTTTCCGCATCCCTGGACGTTGGCCGATCTTGAGTGGCTGTCACAGGAGAAGCAGAGCCTCAAGCTCGGGCTCTGGCAGGGCGAGAATCTTGTCGGTTACGTGATCGGAACCATAGAGGAGAGCGTATTCCATCTTGCCAACCTGGCTGTGGATGTGCCGTGTCAACGTCAAGGATGGGGCAGTCGCCTACTGAGGACTGTCCTTGATCGGGCAACCGAACTCAAATGCAGGTCTTGTCGACTGGAAGTGCGTCACTCCAACATGGCGGCGCTGCACCTGTATCAGAAATTTGGATTCGCCGTGGACGGGGTTCGACGGCGGTTCTACACCAAACCGGTGGAAGACGCCTGGCTCCTGAGTCGGCCGTTGCCAGCGGAGCCGGAACCCCAGCCTATCGTGGTCTACGGATGAGTGCAGGAGAAAATAATGGCTGAAGTCGTTCTCAAGGACGTAAGGAAAGTCTTCGACAAGGACGTCGTCGCCGTCGATGACGCCAACATAGAGATCAAGGATCGTGAGTTCGTCGTCCTCGTTGGCCCGTCGGGCTGCGGCAAGTCTACCACTCTGCGGATGGTAGCTGGTCTCGAGGAGATCACCAGTGGCGAGATCTACATCGATGGCACCTTGGTCAACGATATACCGCCCAAAGATCGTGACATCGCCATGGTCTTCCAGAACTATGCCCTTTATCCTCACATGACCGTGTATCAGAACATGGCCTTTGGTCTGAAGCTGCGGAAGTATCCCAAGCACGAGATCGAGGCACGGGTCCGGGAGGCAGCGGATATTCTCGGCATCCAGGATCTGCTGGAGCGCAAGCCCAAAGCCCTTTCGGGAGGCCAGCGACAGAGGGTTGCGGTGGGGCGTGCGATCGTGCGCAAACCCAAGGTCTTCCTGTTCGATGAACCGCTATCCAATCTCGATGCCAAACTGCGCGTGCAGATGCGCACCGAGATCAGCAAATTGCACAGGCGTCTGGATGCGACCATGATCTACGTGACGCACGATCAGACCGAAGCGATGACGATGGGTGATCGCATCGTGGTAATGAAGGATGGGCAGATTCAGCAGAACGATACCCCGCTGAATCTGTACAACCACCCGGTCAACCAGTTCGTCGCCGGATTCATCGGCAGCCCGTCCATGAACTTTGTACAAGGCAAGCTTGTGGCGGAAGGTGATCGCCTCATATTCGACGAAGGACAGTTGCGCCTGCCATTGCCCAAGGCGCAACATGACCGCCTGAAGGATTACGTCGGCAAAGAGCTTACGCTCGGAATTCGTCCCGAAGATATTCACGACCCTGACACCATGGGACGAGATGTCGAGGCCGTCGAGATCGATGCCCAGGTCGAGGTCGTGGAGCCAATGGGCAACGAGGTATTACTCTACCTGTCAACGGGAAAATCCTCTTTCGTTGCCCGCGTCGACCCTGTGGACCTTCCCGTCGTAGAGCAGCGTGTCCGACTCGCCGTGGAGATCGACAAGGCCCACTTCTTCGATCCTGAGACCGAAGTCAGTCTCCTGCGTCGCTCGTAGCCGTCGATTCCTTGTCGTTCAATCGGGTCACAGGACAGGAACGAGCCAAAGCCCAGATCGGTGCGTGGTTTGCCTCAGGGCGACTTCCCCACACGGTGCTGATTTCGGGGCAGGAGGGTGTGGGCAAGCGGCGATTGGCTCTTGAACTGGCCAAGGCTATCAGTTGTCGACAACGACCTGGAGATGGCTGCGACACTTGCCCATCCTGCATCAAGGCGGATAGCCTCTCACACCCGAATATTCACGTACTGTTGCCCCTGCCGACAGGTGGTCCTCGCAACACGACCGACGCAGAGCAGTTTTCTGCTCTGCGAGAGGCAGCCCTTGAGTATATGGCTGGTGGCACTGTGGCTCGCAGTGGCAGCAATCTGGCCAAGGATCACATACTGCTGTTACAGCGCGAGATGTCCTTCGCGCCAACCGAAGCCCCGAAGCGGGTGGCCATTATCTTCGAGGCGGACTGCATGCAGCGGGCCGGGGCCAACTCGCTGCTGAAAATACTCGAGGAACCACCGCGCCACGCGGTCTTCCTGTTGGTGTCAGCCGCTTCCGATCGGTTGTTGCCAACGGTTGTGTCCCGGTGTCAACGCCTGCCCCTTCGAGCCCTTGTCGCATCCGAGGTGCGCGAGCAACTCGTGGCCGCCGGTGTCGCCACCGATCGAGCCGATCTTGCCGCGCGCCTGAGCGTGGGCAATCGCATCCGCCCCGTCGCCGTGGGGGGGGATGAGTTTGCCAGCCGGCGTGATCTCGTAGAACGTTTCATTGATTCCGCCGTACAGGGGCGAGAAGAGGACTACTGGGCTCTGCTCGAGGATCTGGGTGGGCGTCCCGATAAACAGCAAATGGAGGGCTTCTTCGAATTGTTCTCAGCGTATCTGCGTGACCTGTTTCTTGTCGATTTGCAGGGGCCATCACAAGTCGCCAACGTGGACCGTGTCGACCGGTTGGTGGACTGGTCGACACGGGTGGACTCCCGCCGGCTCGAAGGTGTCGCCAAGAGCCTCGATGCTGCTTTCGACAGTCAGCGGCACAATGTGAACCCCCAACTGCTGCTGGCAGAGCTCTGGCAACAACTGCGGCGATCCGGGGCCGTCAACCATTGACCGGCCCGGAACGGCGCCGGCCGGATGGCCTGCCACGACCACGCAAACGCTTCGGTCAACACTTCCTCATTGATGGCAGTGTCCTGCAGGATATCGCTGCACGAGTCACACCGGGACCTGAGGATCTGGTGCTTGAGATCGGACCGGGCCGAGGGGCGCTGTCGGCACCATTGCGCCAACGGCTTGACCGTCTGGTCGCTGTCGAGATCGACCGCGACCTGTGTGCACATCTTCGGGAGCGCTTTCCCGAGCCCGGCATGCGTATCATCGAGGGTGATGTGCTGCAGCTGGATCTGCCCCAGCTGCTGGCGGAAGAAAAGCGCTCGACGCTGCTGGTTGTCGCCAATCTTCCATACAACATCACCGCACCGGTGCTCTTTCGTCTTCGCGAGCACGCCGGGATCGTCCGCCGCGCTGTACTGACGCTGCAGAAGGAGGTTGCCGAGCGGCTTGTGGCATCACCAGGGACCAAAGCCTACAGTCAGATTACGGTTCTGTTGAGTCAATGTGCGCGCATCAGTATGGTCCGCAAGATTCCCAACACAGCTTTCAGGCCCCAGCCCAAGGTGGATTCCGCCGTCATCGAGGTGGAGTTTCAGCCCGGACGGATTCCGGTCCAGGACCTGCGCTGTTTCCAGACCGTGGTCAAGACTGCCTTCAGTCAGCGGCGGAAGATGCTGCGCAACACTCTCCGCTCACTGCCAGCTCCTGATGGAGATGGAACTCTCCAAATCGCGGCCCTCGAACGTCTGGCAGGCGAAGCTGACATCGACTTGACCCTGCGAGCCGAAGATCTGTCTGTGGGTCAGTTTGCCCGCTTCGCGTCGGTCCTGGGGGCAGCGGGACTGTCGGGATGACCCGCTGGCTCGTGCTTGGCGCGCTCCTCACGGTCACGGCCGCCTGGGGGCAGACCTACTCCCTCTCTTTCAGCCAGCGATCGGATCGGTTGACCTGGCGACCGACGTTCCCCAGTTGGAGTTTTGCGACGCCCGTCACCTTGTCTGCATCCGGTGATTCGACATCCATGCTGCGCGTCAATGCATCGATGTCGCTGAACGCAATTCTTGACCAACGTGATGGGCGCAACAACTGGACCGAAACCGCCAGCATCAACACGTCTGTCCTGTATCCGATTCTTGGACCTCGTGCCTCCATCGGTATCACGGCGAACATGTCGAGTCGGAACGCCACCCTGCTGAACCAGAAGACGCGCAATCAGACTTTCAATTTCCGCTTCCAGTACCAGCCACTCAGCGGTACGGAGAGTTTTTTCCATGACCTTCGCGTCAATATCGTGCCAGGACTCATTACCGCACGGCGGGCGAGTCCGGCCAACCCCGACAGCTTGATTGAAGAGACGGGGCTCCAGTACAACGGCTCGATCAGTACATCGCCGGACTTTGATCTTTTCGGTGAGAGGCTGACAACATCTCTGTCCCTCGGCAAGACTGACAATACACTGCAGAACAACAAGAGCCGCAGCGAGAATCTGCGCGTCAGTTCGGCCTATACGCTGCCCAAGGGTGTGCGCACGAACCTGTCTGTCTCGGAGTCGCGGTCCGAGACAGGTGTGACTCGGTCCGTCGTCGACAGTGCCGATACGGCGGTCGTCGCGGAACTGTCCAAACGCCGCAATCGGTCGGTAAGTACGTCGGTGACAGCCAAGGTGGGCGGCTACAATGTGCGTACGAGCCAGTCGTGGTCTGAAGGCCTCAATACAAACTCAGCCAACAATGATGACGATCCGCGCAACCGATTCTATGCACGTGACCGAGAGAGCGAACGATGGAATCTGTCAGGCAATGTCGACGGGCGTCTCCGTGAAGACCTGACGGGTTCGGCGAAGCTCTCGTGGGCGGCAACAGACGAACGGCGGCGCGGCGTACCGCTGCCCACGGGAGGCGTGTTCCGAGACCCGACGGATGACCGAGAGGATCGCAATCTGCAGGTGGGGGGCAGTCTGGACTGGCAAGTGAGCGAAGGGCATCAACTGCAGATCTCTGGCTCGACGCGAATGAACCGGATCGACAATCCCGGTGCAACCGAACAGGATCGGGACAGCTACAATCTGGTGGCGGCCGTTACCTACCGTGGACGACGAGATGGGGGTATGAGGTATGATATCGGCCTCTCGTCCTCTCGAGCTCATCGTGTCAATCTGGATGTGACGCGCTCTGCCGACAATCAGCGATCCCGTGAATTGCGGCTGTCGACCAATACCAGCTACGATCGCCTGGCAACCCAGATCTCGCATAACTTTGAGATATCCGCACGTCGGACTATCTTCGATTTTGACCGCGAAGTGAACACCAGCACCATCAAACGGCGCAGCAACATCCGCCGAGGCTGGTCGATGCGCCATACCATTCGTCGGTCCCTCTTTGAGACGCTGCAGTTGAACACGACCTACTCCTTCAGCGCCGATGATTTTGGCACGATGCTGGTGGAAAACGGATCGCAGATTGTCGAAGAGGACAACAACGACCATCGTCTCAGCCTGGCCATGAACTACCGGCCCAGTCCTGCCTTGAGCCTTGGTGTCAGTTCCAGCTACCGATTGGATCGTCAGTGGTCATTTTTCTATCCACGGGACGCCGTCGAGCGCGATCTGGCCTTCCGCAACGCACATCGCAACATAGCGCTGAACATGGAATACAAACCCAGCGGCTACACGGGCCTGACGGCGCGCGCCAGTCGCTCCCAACAACGCAGCGGCACCTTTGACGATCTTTCCCTGAGTATCAGCCGAACTTTCTGACCCTAGTCCCGCGCCTGCCCCAGTGTCGGGCGCCCAGGAGCCCGTCCATGCCCCCGATGCCAAAGTCCGACAAGATCTGGTTCAACGGCGAACTCGTCCCCTGGGATGAAGCCCGAATTCACGTTCTGGCCCACGTCGTGCACTATGGTTCGTCGGTATTTGAGGGAATCCGCTGCTACAACACCAAGAAGGGTCCCGCCGTATTTCGTCTCGAAGAACATGTGGATCGTCTGTTCGACTCTGCCAAGATCTATCGAATGGAGATCCCATATGGCCGCCAGCAGATCTGCGATGCCATTCTCGAGACGATCCGCAGCAACAAGCTGGATGCCTGCTACGTTCGTCCGATCTGTTTTCGTGGATACGGCTCATTGGGGGTTGATCCAACAACGTGTCCTGTTGACACTGTGATCGCCGTCTGGGAATGGGGGCAATACCTCGGTGATGACGCTTTGAAGAAGGGCGTGTCCGTCTGCACTTCTTCATGGAACCGATCGGCACCCAATACGCTGCCAAATCTGGCAAAGGCGGGGGGCAACTACCTGAATTCCCAGTTGGTTCGCATGGAGGCGAATCTCAATGGCTACGATGAAGGAATCGTTCTTGGTACGGACGGACTGGTCAGCGAGGGGAGCGGTGAGAATATCTTCGCAGTCAAGGCAGGCAAAATCGCCACGCCGATGTCCTACCAGTCGATCCTGCCCGGCATCACGCGGCACACGGCGATCACCATCGCCCGCGAACTGGGCTTTGAAGTGGAAGCCAGGCCCATACCCCGCGAGTTCCTCTATGTGGCTGACGAGGTGTTTTTCACCGGTACGGCAGCCGAGATCTCACCGATTCGAGCCATCGATCAGATACAGATCGGTGATGGAACACGTGGCCCGATCACCGAGAAGATCCAGGCACGATTCTTCGAAACCATAAACGCCGAGGTAGAGGATCGGCATGGGTGGCTCACTTTCGTCTGAGCCTGATTGAGATCATCCCGGTGACCTGAGAGCCCAGCGCATCGACGCGCGCTCTGGTCCCGGAGGCAGAGTCTATGCCCAAAGCAGTTATAAAACAGTTATTTATGGTCTGGCTATCGACCGCGGCCGAGCCTGGCCACCGGACTTGGCAGGGCGGATCCAGAAGATTGGGCGGCCGTCCTGTTTGTCTTCGGGTTGCCTTTTGGTGACAATTTCACGAAGATAGCCTCAATTCGTTCACGTAAACGCGCCTACTGTGGACCCACAGAAAAAACAGGACTCGACCAAACACAAGCACGTTTATCTGATATCACCGATTGTCATCGCTCTCTACAGGGAGGAGCTGCCGATGGACCGGAAGACCCGATGGCACGCCGTATTCTTTGCGACGTGCATACTTGCCTTGGCTACAACTACGGCTTGGGCAGGTAATGGCAAGATCACTGGTACAGTTACCGATCAAGCGGATGGAACGCCGCTCGTAAGTGCGAGCATCGCCCTTGAGGGGACGAAGCTCGGCACCGTATCGGACGAAGATGGACACTTTTACATTCTTAACGTGCCACCTGGCACGTATACGCTTCGCGCAACATATATCGGCTACGCGCCTCTGGTCATTCAGGAAGTCCGCGTCTCCGGCGATCTGACGACGGACCTCAAGGTTCGTCCGACGGCAGTAGCGATCACGACCGATGAAGTCGTGATCCGCGCTGAGCGACCCATCATCGACAAGACCGCGACCAACGCGGTGCGCATCATCGGCTCGGAGGATCTTGAGATTCTGCCGTTCCGGGGTGTACAGAATGTCCTCTCCTTGCAGGCCGGCGTGGTCGAAGACGAGGGCCAACTGCATGTGCGCGGATCACGCAGTGATGAGATCGCCTACTACGTCGAGGGCGCCAGCGTGCGCAACGTCGTCACGGGCCGCACTGCGGTGAATCTGATCGACGAGGCCCTCGAAGAAGTGCAGTTGCAGGCCGGAGGCTTCAACGCCGAATACGGCGGCGCCAATGCCGGCATTGTCCTGCAGGAACTGCGCACCGGTGCGTCCGACCTGCACATGAGCGTGATGTCGGAAACCGACAACTTCGCCTCAGATGGCAAGAAGTTTCTCGATACATACTCCTACGGTTACAGCAATCAGGTGTTCACCATTCAGGGCCCGGTTGCAGGCAACCAGAAGATTCGCGCCTTCGTCGCCAGCCAGCGCCGGGTCGGTTCCGCCCCCGTGTTCTGGGATGGCTTCCACTTTGAAAACGGTGTCAACGGCATCAATCTGACCGATACCGGAGATCGTGGTGGTCGTACCCACTGGACGGACACGAATGGTGACGGGACGGTCGATCCCGAAGTCCTCAGTGAGTTGAATCTGAAGGGCGGTAGCATCGATCATACAGAAGGACAGGGATACGATTTCAACGGCACGCTGGTCTTTGACTATCAGCCGGTGAAGCTGCAGATCACCGGCCTGTTCTCAGACGAGTCGCTGGAGTTCAACCCCGGCCCGATCCGCAATATGTTGAACACGGCCCGCCTGCCGGAAGCCGATCAGGGCACAAGCCTGATCAACCTCAAGGCGACCCACCTGCTCGATCCCAGCATGTTCTACGAAGTCAGCGTCAGTCGTTATACGCAGACGCGGGAGATCTTCGATCCGATCTTCAAGGACAACTGGTGGGTCTACAACGACAGTTTCTCCGTCGCCAATGCAAATCCTGACTTCACCACCTACAGCAACGCAGGCACCAATCCGGCACCGCTGGATATTTCCGGCTTCCCCTTCAATCGACCGGGTACGCCAACATCCTTCGTTTCCGGCGATGATCGCGGCAGCTTTTACCTGGACGAGAAGGACACCTACTGGAGCGTCGGGAGCAGCCTGACGAAGCAGACGGAAGTCCACGAACTCAAGTTCGGCTTCGACTATCAGCAATGGACGACCCGGCGCTACCAGGCGGTGCTCAACTCTGTACGCTCGGCGATTCTCAACACCTACCCTGCCCTCGATGCGGTCTACGACCGCTACTACGCCGGGGAGATCGCCCAGGGCGCAATTCTTGATGAGTTGATCGCCACCTCGCAGAACACGCCCGCCGGTCAGGGCAATGAGGCCGAGTTTCAGGCGTTGCTGCGCAACACGATGCGCCATGATTACTTCGGCTACGATGTCTATGGCAACGAGACAGATGTGTCCGGTCTCGATGCGCCACGCAAGCCCATCCTTGGCGCGGCCTTCATTCAGGATAAGATCGAGTACAACGATCTGATTCTGAACGCGGGTCTGCGTATCGATTACTTCGATGTGGACAGTTGGCGCTTCAAGGATCAGGCTTCGCCCGTGCGCGACGCCACCAACTACACGATCGATATCGGTTCCATGGAGAAGACGGCGACCTACACCGAGATCAGCCCGCGTCTGGGAATGTCGTTTCCGGTCTCTGATCGCACGGTGTTTCACGTGCAGTATGGGCGCTTCTCGCAGATGCCGGCCATGCGTGACATGTTCACCGGTGGGGCGCAGCTGTCCCAGGAGTTGGGTGGTCAGAACTACAACCCCCAGCCCACGGCCTTCGACATCAAGCCCATGCGGACGACTCAGTATGAGATCGGTTTTGATCGCCAGTTCAATGATGTGGCATCCTTCGACATCACAGGTTTCTATCGCGATGTGAAGGGGCAGATCCAGATCGCCCGCCAGGACGTCGCTTCCACAGCCGTCAACTCTGAGGTCTTCAGCTACCTGCAGAACGGGGACTTCGCCACGACGAAGGGCGTCGAGTTCGTCTTCAAACTTCGGCGTACCAATCGCCTGCGCTCCGAGCTCTACTACACGATGTCGGATGCGCGCGGCACCGGTTCGACGACGGTTTCCGGTATCTCCGGAATTGAGAACGACTCCGACCTGCCGACGATCATTTCGCCCCTGGACTTCAACGAAACGCATCGAGGCTCGATGTATTTCGACTACCGCTGGGGTGCGGATGAGGGCGGTGCGATCCTCAGTCAGCTGGGTATCAACACGCTGTTCACATTCACCAGCGGCCACAATTTCACCTACTCCACAGGCTCACTGGGTCAGGGCGGCGCCGAAGATGGCGGCATCCTGAACAGCTTTGATCCGAGAAACCGCAAGCCTCTCGAATCGATCAACCAGTCGAGCACGCCGTGGACCTTCCAGGTGGATCTGCGGGTTGACAAGGGCTTCAGCCTCCTCGGCATGGATGCCAAGGCGTATGGCTACGTCGAGAACCTCCTCAACCGCCGCAACGCTGTGAATGTCTATCAGCGCAGCGGTAATACTACGGATGATGGTTTCCTCACCAACGCGGATCTCAGCACAGAAATCATCTCGGCCAGCGGCGGTCTGTCGTATCAGCAGTTGTATCAGGCCATCAACTTGGCCAACCGCCAGCATTACTGGTTCAACGAAGGTGGTGATCTCCTGGACGAGCCGAGGCAGATTCGCTTCGGCATCGAATTGGGGATATAGGGCATGAGACCGTCGCATCCCCTTGATTCAAAAATGATTCTGTCCGATGGAAGGAAAACAACCATGAGGATGATCACCGCTGCAGCAGTGGCGCTGGCAGTTGGGGCTGTGTCCCTGGCGGGGCCCGCCGCCGCTCGCGACGTGCGTCCGGCGCCGGCTGCCAAGGTGGCCCAGGAAGCGCGAGCTTTCGGCCAGCGCTCGCTGATGAATATCAACAACATGTCCCTCTGGTTTCAGCGGGACGGAAATTCTGCCAATAACCCCGCCAACGGCAACTCGGGCGTTACCTTCCCGAAGTCGACAGATCAGGTCATCTATCAGGACGGCGTGATCTGGGGCGGCATCGTCAATGATGGAGATCCGCAGACGCTGCGCGTCGGTGGTCAGACATACGCTGTTGGTACCGTTCCTGGGGCGATCATCTCGAAGGGAGTCGCAGAGAATCCGGACGACCCGAGTGTGCGCATTTATCGCATTCGCAGAGATTATGCCAAGGGCGACCTGCGGCGGGATGCCTCGGAGTTATTCAACATAGGCTTGCAGGAAGTAACCGAGGCCGACCTGGCTGCCCTGCGGGCACAGTACGAGAAGAACTGGCGGGAGTGGCCCGCTGCAAAGGGTGCCCCGTTCTACGACAATGATGGAGATGGAGTCTACACACCGGCATTTGATGCAGCCGGTAACCCGGTTCTCGACGGTTCCGCCGACGAGCCGGGTGTAGCACAGGCCAGCATGGTGGCCTGGTTCGTGATCAACGATCTCGACATTGGTGCTGCCACCGGGCTTTACGGTTCCAAGCCGATCGGGCTCGAGGTTCAGATCACGATCTGGGGCTACGATCGCGCCGATGAACTGGGTGATGCCATCTTCAAGAAATATCAGGTCGTTTACGAGGGCACGGCGAACACGCCAGACGATGCCGTCATCAACGACATGTATTTCGCGCAATGGTCAGACCCTGACCTCGGTGACTACGGTGATGATTTTGCCGGTTCCGATGTGGATCTCAGCCTCGGCTACGTATACAACGGCCAGCAGGAAGACTCACATTACACGGCCTTCAATCTGGCGCCGCCGGCAGCGGGGTACGATTTCCTTCAGGGACCAGTTATCCCTGTCTACCTGAAGGATGACAACGGCGATGATGCCGTTGATGATGACGGCAATCCAATTCTCGACACCAATGCCGAGGCGATCTTCAACTTCGGCAGACGTCCGGGATTCAAGAACCTGCCCATGACGTCGTACGTGTATTTTGCCGCCGGCAGTGCCATCGGTGATCCGGAACTCGGAGAGTACGTTGGCACGGAAGAGTGGTACAACCTGCTACGCGGCTACCAGCCGCAGCCCGACATCAACAGCCCCGTGCCGTACGTCAATCCGCTGACCGGCGAGGAAACCAAGTTCACCCTCGACGGTGATCCGACGCGCGCCACCGGGTGGAACGATGGCACGCCGTTGCCAGCGGGCGATCGACGCATCGTGCTCAACACGGGTCCCTTCACCATGGCCCTGGGTGATACGCAGGAAGTCGTTGTCGCATTACTCGGCGCGGTTTCTTCCGATCGTCTGCGCAGCGTCGCCAAGCTGAAGTTCACCGACCAGTTTGTGCAGGATGCCTACAACAACTTCTTCCAGGTCGCTTCGCCACCGGCGTCGCCCAACGTAAATGTTGTGCAGTTGAGTAACTCCATCGTCCTCGACTGGGGCTGGAATCGTGATGCCATCGAGCAGACCGAAACCGTCGGTTCTGCGGGCTTCGCATTTGAGGGCTACAACGTCTATCAGTTACCCACCCCTGAGTCCAGTGTGGATCAGGGCATCCTGATCGGCACCTTCGATCTGGTGAACGGTGTGACTACGATTCTCGGGATCTCGTTGGATGAGGATTCCGGCATCATCCTCGATGTGCCACAGCAGATCGGTATCGACGTAGGTGTCAAGCGCAATCTGAAGCTGAGCGCTGATGCCGTGCGTGGTGGACCGCTGGTCAACGGGCAGGAGTACTACTTTGCCGTGACCGCCTACAACCGTGCCGAGAGCGAAGGCGCCGCGATCACGACGCTGGAAAGCTCAGCACAGTTGCTGATCGTCAAGCCGCAAGATCCGCCACCGGGCACCCGCTACGGTACCACGCCCTTCGAGTCTCTGGTGACCAATCATCAGGGCGCCAGTGAGGGTGGCGTGGAGGTTACGGTCATCAATCCAACGATGACCACCGGTAACTCCTATGAGGTCACCTTCGGTGCCAATGACGAAGGCAGCACGATCTGGAGCCTGCAGGACGCTACCACAGGAACCACGATACTTTCCGGCCAGACCGAAATCGGCCCCAGCGATGAGCGTGTGCCGATCTATGTGTCCGACCACGGCTTCGAGATCATGGTCCTCGGACCGCCCCTGGCCCTCAGCAACTGGGAATGGGAGGGCCCGGAACGTTGGATCAGTGGCGTCGATTGGGGCGGCAGTGGTCTCTTTGGCGGTGCGGGTGTGGGACCCAATTTCTTCGGCTCCGCCCTTACGGGCGCCGACCTGAAGACGATCGAACTCCGCTTCAGCCCGACAGTGGGACAAAAGGGCTATCGATACCTCCGTGGCGGTGATCCAAGCTACGGGTATCAGGACTTTGCTGATGTTCCCTTCACCGCGTGGGAAGTAGACAGTGACCCTCCGCGCCAGGTGAATGTCCTGTTCACCGAAAACGCGGGCGCCACGTCAGAAAATGGCAGATGGGACCTGGCCTCGGATGAAGCGGATCGGTCTGTTGGTGGCCGTGAGTACATCTTCGTAATGGACAGCGACTACAGCGATGCGCCGCTGCCCCGGTACACTTCGATCAATGTCGCCGGTGACGCCGAGACCCTCGATACCCAGGTGGCAATCTGGCCATTGTTGCGTGGCACTCGTGAGATGGATCTGTTGGCAGAGGGGCAGATCCTCCGGCTGACGCCGTTCCGCGTGAACACGGCCAATGACATGTTCTCCTTCGTTGCCCTCGGATCAGAGGTCAGCGACGCGTATCTGAAACAGGATCTGGCAAAGGTCAACGCCTTCCCCAACCCGTACTATGCGGTAAACTCGGCAGAGACGAGTCGGTATAGTCACTTCGTTACCTTCAGTCATCTGCCGTCCCGGGTGAAGGTGCGGATCTTCGACGCGTCCGGTACTCTGGTACGAGTCCTGGAGAAGGATGACAGCGACCAGTATATGCGCTGGAGTCTGGACAATGAGAACGGTCTGCCTGTCGCCAGTGGCATGTATATCGTGCACATCGACATGCCAGACGAGAACAAGACCAAGATCCTGAAACTGGCCGTTGTCGGTGAACAGCAGTTCCTCGAGAATTTCTAAGCCAGCACCACGTCAGAAGGAGATCAAAGGATGACAAGCACTTGTAAGATCGCCTCCGCGGCGCTGGCGCTGGCCCTGGTAGTGTCGAGCGCAGGCAGGCTCGATGCTGCAGGTCAGAACAGAGCTGGCACCGCGAGCGCCACAGAGTTGTTGATCCCGGTGGGCGGCAGGTCCATGGCGATGGGTGGCGCTTCCATCGCCACGACCTCCGGTCTGGAGGCCCTGCACTGGAACCCGGCAGGTTTGTCGCAAGCGACAAATAGCACCGAAGTGATGGTGTCAACGATGTCGTACCTGGCCGATATTCGCGTCAACTACATTGCTGCCGGAGCGCGTTTCGGTTCCATCGGCATGTTCGCTTTTGATATCAAAGCCCTGGACTACGGCGATATCCCGATTACCACCGAGGAGCAGCCGGATGGGACGGGTGGAACCTTTTCGCCGACGTTCTTCACCCTGGGGGTGCACTATTCCAAGGCGCTCACGGATCGCATTTCCGTTGGCGGCACGACGAACTACATCGTCAATCGGATCGAACGCGTCGACGCCACGGCACTATCCTTCAGTGCCGGTCTACAGTACAGAAATCTGGCCGACATCGATGGGCTCGATCTGGGTGTAGCAGTGAAGCATATCGGTCAACGTATGGAGTACGATGGTTCCGGACTGTTGAATCGTGGTACTCTCGATGATCTGCGCCGACCAGCCTCTGACTACAAGGTGCAGGCTGCGTCATCCGATTTGCCATCATTGTTCGAGATTGGCGTTGGCTACCGTTACAATCAGTCCGGACTCGGCGAGATCAACCTTACGTCGGTGTTTCGCCACAACAACTACACGTATGATCAGTACCGCAGTGGTATTGAGTACGTGGTCAGTGAGATGTTTACCTTGCGCGGAGGCTTCGATCTGGCCTCCAGTTCTGACGACGATTACCTCTACGGCACAAGCTTCGGCTTTGGCATCAAGAGAGACATCGGCACTCTGAAGGACGTGCGAGTCGATTACGCCTACACATCAGTCGATCTGTTCGATGCGCTCAACACGTTCACCTTCCAGGTGGGCTTCTGAGCGCATGCGGCTGAGTCAGGTCGCAGCAACGATAGGGGCCACTCTCCTTCTGGGGGGTGGCCCTTTCGTGTTTGGCTGCCAGAGTTCGGCTTTGACAGCGGGCAAGCTCTACATGAAACAACAGAAATTCGTTGTCGCCCGTGAGCAGCTGGAAGCCGCTGTGCATCTGGAACCAGAGAATTCGGAGGCCTACTACCATCTCGGCCGAGTTTGCGGCGTGCAAGGCGATTACGTCGAATTGGCTGACGCCTTCGACCGGGCGCAGAAACTCACCAACGAGTATGACCGACA
>CALFPI010000405.1 GCA_937919035.1 uncultured Gemmatimonadaceae bacterium | reverse complement strand
GGAGCAGGCATTGCTGCCGCTGCGGCAACGGTTGCTCCGTGTTCGCCAGCAGCGTCCGCGTCCCCTGCTGGACACCAAAGTTCTGAGTGCGTGGAACGGGCTGATGATCGACGCCTACGCCTACGGGTACGAGGTCCTTGGTGAGCGGGCCTACCTGCAGTCCGCCCGACAGGCAGCGGCTTTTGTCTGGGGAAAAATGCGTGATGGCGAGGGCCATCTGCAGCGGAGCTACCGGGATGGCAGTGCGGGTCACGACGCCTTCCAGGAGGACTATGCGTTGCTGGCGCGTGGCCTGCTGGGTCTGCATCAGGCAACAGGTGAGGCCCGGTACCTGCGTCAGGCAGAAGAACTCGTAGCGATCATGGACCGGCTGTTCTGGGACGCCGAGGACGGCGGCTACTACATGACGGATCGCAGTGAGCCGCTGATCGCCCAGTCAAAGCATACATATGATGGCGCCATCCCTTCCGGCAATTCGGAGGCGGCACATGTGCTCGCGACACTGGCGGCACGCACGGGACGTGATGTGTACGAAGGGCGGATGGAGCAGACGTTGCTGGCCTTCGCCGGTGCCATGACGAACAATCCGGGAGGGTTCTCCCGCATGGTGCTGGCGCTGCAGCTCAGCCAGCACGATTCGCCGGGGGCGGCAGCGGCACCGGCTGCAGTACGGGCCACGACATTTCCGGACAGTCGCGACCATGTAGACACCGAAGCCTTTGTTTCGGTGGACCGTCTGCTGCCGGCGGCGACCTTCGAGGTGGCGGCACGTCTTGTGGTGGCCCCGGGCTGGCATATCAACGCCAACCCCGCCTCGTATGACTTTCTGATCCCGACAACCTTGCAGGTCAGCTCCGACCTGCCCGTGGAGGTGGCCTCCGTGATGTATCCGAAGGCGCGGATCCTGCGGCCCACCTTCGCTGAGGATTCGCTGGCGGCCTACGCTGATACGGTTGTCATACGCGCGCAGGTCCGGCTCGCGCCAAACCCTGGTGGCGAGGCTGGTGGCGCCGCCATCGACCGCCTGTCCTTGACGTTGCTCTTTCAGGCCTGCGACGACGCCCAGTGTCTGGCGCCGGCCCAGGTCACTCTGCCCGTGCGTACGGCAGCCGGCAGCGACCGAATCTTCGACGACTGAACGACTATGCCGATCTACCTGCAGTACTACTTCTGGCTGACGGCGGTGTCCCTGCTCTGTTTTGTACTGGAGCGGCTCTGGCCCTGGCGCCCGCAGCAGCAGGTACTGCGTGAGGGCATCTGGCAGGATCTGTTCTGGCTGGTGTTCAACGGACACTATCTGGGCGTCCTCTTTGTCCTGTTCACCGGCAGCCTGGTGGTGTGGTTCAATCAAGCACTCGGTCAGTTGGGCCTGCCCGTTCCCGAGTCGCTGGCGTTGCTCTCCGGAGCGCCGCTGTGGCTGCAATTCGTCCTGTTCTTTCTGCTCAAGGACTTCGTCGAATGGAACATCCACAGGTTGCTGCACAACGTGCCGTGGCTGTGGGAGTTTCACAAGCTGCATCACAGCATCCAGCAGATGGACTGGATCGGCAATTTTCGCTTCCACTGGGCGGAGATCATCGTTTACAAGACGCTCTCCTACCTGCCGCTTGTCATTCTCGGGATCGACAGTGGTGTGCTGCTTGTCATCGCCATCATCTGGACGCTGGCCCAGGATCTCAACCACGCCAACGTGAGGCTTGATTACGGTCCACTGCGCTACCTGCTGAACTCACCGAAGATGCACATCTGGCACCATGACACCGAGGTCCATGGGCGGGGTGGGCAGAACTTCGGGCTGGTGTTGAGTGTCTGGGACTGGCTCTTTCGTACCGCGTACTGGCCTGCGGACCAGGAGGCACCACAACGGCTGGGGTTTGAGGGCATCGAGGCTTATCCACGGGATGTGCCCCATCGCCTGATCTATCCCCTCGGCAGAGCAGCAGGAACTGGCCCGAAAGGATCCCGCCGCAACCCGGTGAACACCCCCATCTCGCCATAGGACTGCCCTGGGGGCAACGTATCGGTGGCTCACCGTGGCTTGGCGCTCGGTGCTGATTTCTGCTCGTTCAGAGCCCAGTCGTAGTCGTTGTAGACAAGGCGCACACCGGGGTGCTGGCGCAGATGGGCCGCCGTCGCCACCGGCAGGTAGGGGAGCAGGTAATCGATGACGTTTGGTTTCGCTGCGATCTTCGGCCGCTCCGCCGGAAACCAATCGACAAAATCCTGAGAATACCATTCGAGAATTTTGGACAGATGCAGTTCGCCATCAGGGCCGAGACGCACGTGTTTCGCATCGTTGGTGAAACGCACGACGGCTTGTTCCAGTTGCGCGTCCAGCGTTGCCCCGCTGTAGGCCCGCTGCGCAAGAGAGGGGCAACTGAAGGCGCCACAGTTGATGGCGAAGTGAATCCTGGGCTCCTGGTACACGGGTCGGATGATTTCATTTTCGATGTGGTTGAGCGTCATGTCCTTACCACCGGCGTGGAACTCGTGGCGGTTGAAGAAGCCGCTGAGAATGCCGATGTCCTTGACGCTCGGCACAGGATAGGCCTCGACCACACCCCAGAGTACGAACGCGTTGTAGGCATTCATCCAATAGGCCAGCTCGTGGGACCTGTCGGGGAACCTCTCCGGACGATTGTGTGGACTGGTCTCGGCGAGGCTGTCGATATAGGCGGCCAGCGATGCCGGGTGTGCCTTGAGTGCGGCATAGTCCACCATCCCGGAGCAGTCCACGTGGGTCCGCAGCACACCATCGAGCAGATCGTGGGAGAAGGGTTGTGCCGGGGCTATCGTAGCCCCGGCGCACAACAGGAAAAGATGCAGCAGTGTTCTACGCATGTGTGCGTCACTTTCTCTTGACGGCTGGATCGTCTCTTTGGGACCCGGAGGCTGCCACCGGCATGACCAGCTTGGGTCGGTGCTCCAGCGCATCCAGAAAAGCGGTGATGGGCGTCGCGGCGCCTGCGTAGCGATCCGCATGGGTGCCACCATTCTCCAGCTTGAGCACGCCGCGGGGGCAGACGGCGGCGCAGATCCCACAACCGACGCAGGAGGAGCGAACGATGTTTTCGCCCTTCTCGGCGTAGGCGCGCACATCGATGCCCATTTCGCAGTAGGTCGAGCAGTTGCCACAGGACATGCACTGCCCGCCATTGGTGGTAATGCGGAAGCGGCTGAAGAAGCGTTGCCACAGGCCCAGAATGGCCGCCTGCGGACAACCGAAGCGGCACCACACGCGACTGCCAAGCAGCGGGTAGAAACCGACACCGACAACGCCCGAGAAAACCGCCCCGATGAAAAAGCCGTACCACTGCCGCAGTGGGCCCGACCAGCTGCCGTAGAGATTGCCCGTCATTTTGTAGTCGATCCACAGCGACGCCGTCACCACCAGGACGATGACGAGCACGGAGTGGATCATCCATCGCTCGATCTGCCAGGCACGTGTCGACTTGCTCGACAGTTGCCGGAAGGGATCACCGAGGGTTTCGGCGAGGCCACCGCAGCCACAGACCCAGGAACAGTACCAGCGCTTGCCGAAGAAGTAGGTCAGGACCGGTGTCGCCACGACCAGAGCGACGGCAAAGCAGAGCAGGAAGATGCCAAAAGCCCCGGCATCGAGGAACTGGCCTGCTGCCTTCTCCGGCCACAGGTAGTTCTGTTTGAGGGGCCAGACACCGTTGAATTCCATGTAGGGCTGGCGGAAGCGGACCAGCAGATTGGGCAGAAACCAGGCGAAGACCAGCTGGAAGAAGGCAACACTGGCCGTACGGATCTGCTGGTAGCGGTTGTGTCGGTACTTCATGATCATACGCACGCCGAAGACGAAGATCGCGCCGGTGTAGAGCACACCGTAGAGAAACCACTGCGACGCGGGATATCCCGTCATCAGGCGGGCAAGGGGGTCGACGACGCGGATCAATCCGGTGGGCTCACCGCCGACGACGGGTTGGCCAAGGTATTGCGGATACCAGTAGAGCAGCACATACAGCCCTGTCATGCCGATGCCGGCGATCCAGGCGGCGCTGCCGCGAGCCAGCAGGCTGCTGAAGAAAATGCCGTCGTGTTTGATCCCGGCAACGCTGTCGCGGTGCTGCAACCAGAAGGCAAGGATGGCGCCCACAGCGAGCAGGCCGATGGAGGTGGCCAATCCCAGCCAACTGCCGGCTATAAACCCACCCGAGACCTGTGCCACCAGGGACAACAGGCCGAGGCCGACCATGGTCAGAGCGATTTTCTGCGCCCCCGAAAGCCCGTCCCCATGGGCCGCCGCGGGTGTCTTCGGCGCGCCGAAACCGACACCCTCTTCGTCGAAATCGTAGCTGAGTGTATCTGCGGGCAGTGGCATCAGGCGACAGCCTTGCTGAATTGAGCCGCCGCGTGCGCTTCGAAGCGACGGCAGAACTCGGGGTCAAAGTTGGCCTCAGCCAGATGCTCGAGGACATACTCGAGGGGGCGTTGCTCTGCGATCCACGCCTCGCAGAGGCGATGGCGGAAGCGGACCCCCATGGTGTTGATACCGATGACACGATCCGCCAGGTAGACGATGCGAATGCTGTGCAGCCCATCGGGGTGTTCCCAGTACAGATTCTGCTCTGCAGGAATGCAGAGGTTCACCTGCCCGTAGGTGTGATACTCAAGATCAAGAAATTTGGCCGAGTTATACCAGATCCCCGGATCGTACGTCGCCTCCAGTCCGGCCAGCCCACGGGCGGCAATGCGCGCCTGCATCTTGCCGGTGTACCACACTTGCTGCAGCAGATTGCGACCATCACCCTCGGTGACGATCTCGGCACAGTCACCAGCAGCGAAGACATCGGCAACGTTCGTACGCAGGCTCCAGTCCACGAGGATGCCACGACCGGTGTCGATGGCCGTCTCCTTGACCAGCTGGATGTTGGGGCTGACGCCGGCGGTGAGGCCCACCAGCTGGCACTCGATCCGTTCGTCCTTGTCGGTGATGATGGCGCCGACGCGACCGGTGCCGTCGTCTTCGATCTCCTTGAGACCGGTTTCCAGTTTCAACCCAAAGCCGGCCTGCCGAATGAGGCGACTGACCATGGCAGATTCCGGCTCTGGCAGCACATTGTTCCAGTAGGAACTCTCGCGCACGAGGAAGGTGACGGGCACGCCGCAGCTGTGCAACATCTCGGCTAACTCGATGCCAATGAGGCCGCCACCGACGATCACCGCCTGCTTTGCAGTGATGACATTGTCGTGCAGTCGCTTCAGGTCCGGCAGATCGTACAGGCCCTGGACGCCCTGCAGATCCTGTCCGGGCCAGCCAAATTTGTTGGAGCGCGCACCCGTGGCGATGAGCAGCCTGTCGTAGTCCAGGGTGCCACCCTTGTGCAGGGACAGCTGCTTGCTCGCCGTGTCGATGTCGGTGATCCAATCACGCAGCAGCTCGATGCGGTTGTCCGCCCAGGTGCTGTCGGGATGGGGCTTGGTCTGCTGGTACGACATGTGGCCCATGAAGATGTACATCAACGCCGGGCGCGAGAAGTGGAACTTCGACTCACCTGAGATCATGGTGATCCTGCAGTCGGCGTCGAGCTGCCGCAGTTCGAGAGCAGCTGTTGCCCCGGTGATGCCATTGCCAATGATGACGACGTGCAACGTCACAAGCTCCTGGCGGGGGGTGAGGGAACCTGTGGTGTCGGTCCCAGGAGGCGGATCTCTCGAGCGCCGGTATTGCCACCCGTTGTTGTCACCGCTTCGACAAACACACGACGGGCACTGATGGCCGTCTCGAGGTCAAACCCGTACAGCACATCGGGGTCCGGCGTGCTGTACGGTGCGAGGACGGATCCCTGATCGAGGCTGGCAAAGTTGGTCAGCATCGGTGCCACGGGGGCATCTTCGGTGACGAACTGCTGAATCGCGGAGCGAAATATCACCCCCTGTTCATCGGTCGCCCGCGCCCGATAATAGTACTGTGTCGCCGGCAGCAGGTCCTCGAGGGGGACCTGATGATCCAGAGCGTAGAGTTCGGGCCCCATCGTCGGATCCGTGGCGGACCGATCCAGAGCCGCCGCGTCCTGGCCAAACTCGGTCTCGCAGGTCGTGGGGCGAATCGTGCCAAAGCGAATGACGGCCCGCGTGCTCGACACGTCCTCGGCACGCAGATTGATGAACGCAACATCGCCACCGTCGGCACCGCTGGATCTGTCGTCGTCGCAACCGGGCAGGCTCAGTGTGGCCAGCAGCATAATTGATACGCCAGGGAGGTATCGGAACAGTCCGTTCACATGAACTCTCTCTCGTGGGGCTGACAACCTGCTGCAAGGATACGTGGATCGGTTCACGGTTTCCGTGAATTGTTCACCGCCCCGGCATAGGGCGTGGCCTTAGTTTCCGCCTGCGCAGGAGGTCTGCCTGCGGGGCTCACACCCCGGCGCGTCCACCACCCCTGGGGGCCATTGCTCCCGAAAGGTGTCCGATCATGAAGGCCCACACCACCATCATGCTGCTGTTGCTGGCGACGATCCCCGCATCGGCAGGCGTATTCGATCAGTTCGCCGATATCGGTGAACTGACCGATCATCTGAACTCCGGCGGGCCACCACGTGATGGCATACCGGCCATGACGAACCCGGAATTCGTCTCTCTGGAGGTCGCTTCCTCCTGGGTGCGCGATACCGATCTTGTTGTCGGTGTCGTGCGCAACGGTGAGGCCAAGGCCTATCCCGAGAACCTGGGATGGTGGCACGAGATCGTGAATGACAGGATCGGCGGTGAGTTTGTCACCGTGACTTTGTGTCCGCTGACGGGAACACCCCAGGTGTTCCATGCGACTGCCGCCAATGGGTCGCAGATCGAATTCGGTGTGTCGGGTCTGCTCATCAACAGCAATCTGGTGATGTATGACAGGCGCGACAATGAGACGCTGTACCCACAGATGGTCTACACCGGCATCAATGGTCGGTTCAAGGGCGAACAACTCGAGTTGCTGCCGGCGATCGAGACGACTTTTGCCATGTGGAAGAAGATGTATCCCGAGTCGCAGGTGGCGCAGTTCGGCACGGGTCTCGAACGCTACTCACAGCAGCAGAGCAGCAAGTACCAGAGCGCCGACCGCTTTGCGGCGTATCCATATGGCGATTACCGCACCAACGATGGGTACTTCATCGCACCCGTGACGACGGGCCGTCCGGATCTGTCCACGTACTCCGCCAAAGAGGTCATCACCGGTATCTGTCTTGGTGACGAGTTGCGCGCCTATCCCTTTGCCGACATGGCCCCCGCCGCCGTCATAAACGACACCCTCGGTGGCCATGAGTTGCTCGTCCTCTTCGATCTGGAGTCGCGCACGTCGATTCCGTACAGCCGCGTCGTTGACGGGCAGTCGCTCACCTTCTACCAGGTGCAGGCCGAGGGTGACCTACCTGTCGAATTCCGCGACGTGGAGACAGGCAGCCGTTGGGACATGCTTGGTGTGGCCGTGGACGGAGCACTTGCGGGGTCCCGCCTCGAACAATTGCCGTCATACAACTCGATGTGGTTCGCCTGGAGCACATACTGGCCCGAGTCGACCATCTGGGAGACAGGTGACGGTATCATCGAGGCTCCGCCGCCCATCACGGCCGTGCTGGAACCGGCGACAGCCACCGTGCCCGTCGGTTTCGACCTGGCGCAGAACCACCCGAATCCATTCAACCCGGATACCCGCATCCACTTCACGCTCCCTGTGGGCGGGCAGATGACTCTGCAGATCTACAATGCTGCGGGCCAACGGGTTCGCTCCCTGGCGGATGGGGCCCATCGCGCCGGAGTCTACGATGTGACCTGGGACGGCACGGACGGCTCCGGTCGCCGCGTCGCCAGCGGCACGTATCTCTATCGACTGGAGATGCCGGGTGTCGGCCTCCGCCAGGGCCGGAGCATGACCCTCGCCCAGTAGGCCATCCTGCATGCACGTCGGCGTGACGGGGCGCTCACCTTTCGAGGCGGGCGTCACTTTCGTAGTTTGACAGCCCGCACCAACGCCAGAAAAACAGTGCAACCGACAGGATCATCATCGTGACAAGGTCAATGCGGGTTGTTGCCCGCCTGCTGGTCCTTCTTCTCGTGTCGTCAGGACTGCCGACGCCCGTCGGGGGCCAGGCGCAGGAAGGCACCGTCGGCCAGCTCAAGGAACTGCAGGAACTGCGCCATGAAGTCGACCGCAAGAAGGCGGAGTTGCGCCGCGAGTTGCGCCTGCTCCGGGACGTTCTTGGCGAGGAGCCACAGGACGAACTGATGGAGTTGGCGGGCGGCGCCATTGGTGGCATGACGGGTGATGAACTGGCGGCGGAGTTGCGTATCCTGCGGGAGGAGATCGACCGCCTGCGCCAGGCGATGGCACGCGAACGGCTGACGGCAGAGGATGCGAAATTCGATGTTCAGGGCAACACCCGGACCCGACTCGAATGGGGTGACACGGACTTCATGGCTGGCGATGGTGATGTCCGCCAGCTGTTGCGCACACAGGTACGCTTCACGGGCAACCCCAGGCATGACACCCGGGTCGTCGTCGAGATTCAGGACAGCCGGCTGTGGGGTTCCGAGTTCAATTCCTTTGATGCCAGCGGTGATCAGGTCGACTTCCATCTGGCCTTTGCCGAGTTGCAGGAGGTGTTCGGCAAGCCTGTACGTCTGCGTCTGGGGCGACAGGAACTGGTGTACGGCAGTGAGCGCCTCATGGGACGGGGCGACTGGGGCAACACACCGCGGGCGTACGACGCGTTGATATTGCGCCTGGGTGAATCGAACTGGGTTGATGGGTTCACGACCAAGCTCGAAGAGAAGGGCGTAAAGGACCGCAACCTCTTCGGGCTGTGGGGCCAGCTGACTCTCGCTGAGGGTCACGACGTGGGACCGTACCTGCTGGTAGAGCAGGACAAGAACGGTGGCAGCGAGCGCCTGCTGCGACTGACAGGGGGCACACGATTCACCGGTGCCAAGACCGGCAAGACGGGCCATCTCTTCGGTTATGATCTGGAGGGTGCCCTGCAGACGGGTGAAGTCGGTTTCGAGGATGTCTTCGCCTGGATGGGAACTGCCACCCTCCGGTACCACGGCCCCTCCTGGACGCAGCCTGAAATCCGTCTGGGTTTCGATATCTACTCCGGCGATGCCGACCCCGCAGATGGCGACCAGAAGGCTTTCGACAATCTCTTCGCCAAGCGACATGAATTTCTGGGCCAGATGGATCTGTTCAGAGCTCTACCTGCGGACAGCAACAACGGTGGCCTGATGGACATGCGCATCGCCGGTGAAATGTCGGCATCGGAGACAGTGCGCGTAGGCCTGCACGTGCACAACTTCGTGCTCGTGGAGGATACGATCGGTGACAAGGCGCTCGGCCAGGAGGCCGACGCAGTCGTTACCTTTGCCTACAATGAGGTCACCGAGTATCACTGGGGTGGATCGATCTTCGTGCCAGCAGACGGCATGAAGCTGCGCAGTGGGGGCGAGGACCCGGCCTTCAAGACCTGGATGCAACTGCTCGTCCGCTTCTGAATTCTACCTTGAGAGATCGCACATGGCGGCACAACGAGGGGGCCAACGCCGGACGAAGAAGCTGATCACCAGCACGGTACAGCCCGATATCGCCGTGACCAGGCCAGAGGATGAAACGGGGTCAGCTACCGTCGATGCGACGCGGCCCAGCGATACAGAAGAGCCAGCCGAGGCTGTGTCGGCGCCGCCGGACGAGGGGGCCCGAATCCTTGTTGACGGGCAGCAAGCCTGGGCGACGGTGGAGCTGTCGGAAGACCGTCTGCAGATCACTCTTACGGCGCTGGCGCTCGAAGGTCTTGTCATCACCGCCACGGAACTGGCCCGTTGCGTGGGCCAGGCATTCGGACTCCAGGGACGTTTCGATGGCAAGGCCCTGCGCCGGGTGATCGAGCAGGCGGCGACCGGCGTGGCAAGGGCCCCGGTTCTCATCGGGCGCGGGACCCCCGCTGAACCCGGAACAGATGGTCGCGTCGAGCTGGTTTGTGTCAAAAAAGGGTCGGCGGACGCCCTGGCCCAGGCTCTGAGAACCGACTACGCGCAGGCGCTGGCGTCTGCCACCGTCGACGAGGTCCTGGCGGCGGGGGCCTCGGGTGTCGCCGTCATCCCGGGGCAGGTGATCGCCCGTCTGCTTCCGGCAACGGAGGGAACCCCCGGCAAGGATATCTACGGCAAGCCTCTGTCCATGCCAGGACAAGCAGCAGTTCTTGAGGCAGGGAAACATACCCGTCTCGACGGCGATCAACTCGTGGCTGAGATCTACGGCTACCTGCGTGGGTCCGGCGAGTCCTTCGATATCGTGCCTCCTGTATGGATCGACACGGAGGGGACCGCAGCCTACCTCATCCATTTTCCTGCATTGCGGCGCCACAAATCGTACGAGCCCGAATGGATCGTGGCGACCCTGTCGGTGGTAGGCGTCACCCATGGGATCGACGAAGCCGGCATCGCCGACCTGTGCGCCAACTGGCCCGCTGCAAACGCTGCCGAAGCGGCCCTGGTGGCGGCGGGAGCCGCGGCAAAAGATGGCAACGATACACATATCGACTATGACCGGAATCCGGCCAAACGAGCCGGCGCGGTCCGGGCCGACGGCAGCATCGACTATCGCGAGCGCAATGCTGCCACCGGCATTGCGTCAGGGCAACGTATCGGCAAACTCGAACCAGCGGCGCCGGGCACACCTGGCGCCACCGTTCTCGGCAAGGAGCTGCCGGCGAAAGATGGTAAGGATAAGCAGATCGTTGCCGGCGCCAATGTGTCCGCCAGGAATGAGGACGGAGCTACCCTGTTCTACAGTGACATCGATGGAACTCTACGTGTCAAAGGCGACACAATCGAGGTGGAAGAGACCTTCACAGTGAGTGGCGATGTCGATTTCGAGACTGGCAACATCGATGTGCCGATGAATGTCGAAATCGGCGGCTCGGTGAAGTCAGAATTCACGGTCAAGTCCGGAGGCTCGGTCACCATCGGTGGTGTCCTGGAACCGGGCTGTAAGGTGATGGCGGCGGAGGATGTCATTATCGCCAATGGCATTTTCGGCGACACGACCCAAGTCACGGCAGTCGGAGACGTGGAAACCAAGTTGATTCAGAACAGCACGGTGACGCTTGGGGGCGATCTGACGGTGGGGTCCTACATCTACAACGCCATTGTGCGGGCCGGTGGTACGATCACCGTCGAAGAGGGCGGCAGTGAGCGCGCCGGGTCGATTTTCGGTGGTGAGGTCATCGCCGGCCGACAAGTGATGGCCAAGCACATCGGCTCGAAGGAGACGGCGCGGACCCTCGTCGGTATCGGCTCGACACCGGAACAACAGCAGATGTTGTCTGCCGCCGAAGACACCCTGGCTTCGAGTCATCACGAGATCACGCGACTCATGGACGTTCTCAAGATGGGTGGCACGACGCCGAAAGATTTGAAGGCCCGTCAGAACCGTTGCCGTACGGACGAGGAACGCAAGCAAGTTGACGCGCAGGTCGCCCAGATCGAAGGAGCTCAGCGCGACAAGGTCGAGGCGCAGGCAACGAAAACGAAGATAGAGGCAGAGATACTGGCTGCCGTCGCCAAGGGGACGATCCGAGCTGGAACGATCGTCAGCGACGTCTATCTCGACTTCGGCGGCCAGGTGAGTCGCGTCGACAAAACGGTGATGGGAGCCGAATTCTACCTGGCAAAGGAGGGTTTGCGCTGGCGGCCCACCTGACCGAATGGGTCAGGTCGATCCCGGTCCCTACAGGCTCTTCTGCAGATCCTGTGCCCGTTTGCTCACTGAGGGCCCCAGAAGTCGCGCCAGTTTAATCAGGTCTGTTGCAGACACACCCAGGTGCCGGCACAGATCCTGGGGCATGAATTTCTCCATGAATCCCATGGCGGCCTCGTCGACGACCGCTGTGTCCCGGGCCCGAACGAGGCGCAACATCGGATAGGGCGCATCCTTCGGGTATGGTTGGAAGCCGCCGACGATGACGTCGGCCAGCGCGATGAGGGATGTCAGGCTATCGCTGGCTTCCGGCGCGTGGTGATTCTCGATGACGCCGGTGATTCGATTTCCGAGCCGCCAGCTTTCCGCCAGGATACCGCCAACGGCCGTGTGATCGGCGCCTCCGGCAATCATCTCTTCCGCCTGACGCATGGGTACGTTCCAGTCGTTGCGTTCCAGTTCAGCGTACACCGCCTGGTTCAGGCCCGGATAGCTGTGCGCCAGTGCCACCTTACCGATGTCATGCATCATGCCGCCGGTGAAGGGGCCGCCCCCGGCGTCCTGCGGCAGCCTCGTGGGGACCTGCAATCGCCCCAGCGTCGCCAATGCTTCGGCGCTCAAGCCAAAGAGCTCATGATCCTGCTGCTGTTCCCCTGAGCGTTGGCTCGGTTCGAGGGGCAGCGAGAAGAGCCGTGCTGTCAGGGCAACACAGACACTGTGCAGCCAGAAATCTTCCATGTTGAACTGGTCCTGCTGAAGCACCTGAAAGGCCCGCTGTACCGCCTCGGAAACGACCAGTTCCTTCACGGTATTCCTGCCGAGGAGGATTACCGCCTTGCCCGCCTGTTCGATTTCACCACGGAAACCGTACACCGGTGAGTGCGCGCGCCGCACGACCTGTGCACTGCTGAGCGGGTCGGCCTCGATCACAGAGATCCACTTCTGAATATCGCTCTCCGGATCCCGGGCCAGCTCGGCGATATCGTGGAAGACATTGGGCATGACCGGTAGTGTCACGGAAGACATAATGTCGGTGCGCAGGCGACGGTGGATCTCTGCCGGAGAGGGCAGTTCCGCCGGGGGGGGCGCCCCCCCGGGAGCGACTGTGTGTTCCAGCACCAACTGCTGCATGGAGTCCGTATCGAGGCGGTCGTACTCAAGGACGGTCACGCTCATGCGCTGCAGGCCCTCGCGGACTTTTTCGGGGATGTCAGCCTTGCGCGCGCAGGTAACGAAGAGATCGACATCGAACGCCTTGTTGACCGCTGCCAGTCGTGCCAGCGTCAGCGCACCCGGCATTTTCGCATTCAGGACCATCGTCTTGGCGCGGCTACCGAGGCTGCGCAGGCTGCGGCTGAGTTCTGTGGAATCTTCGTATACTGTGACGCCCACAAGCTGTGGGTCTGCATCGCCGTTGATGCGGGCGACAGCGGCAACGGTCTGGGCCAGAAAATGGAGCGTCCCGCGATTCTCCGGGCGCGCAAGACTCTGCGGGCGGATCGCCCGTTCGCCGATGAGAAGCAGTGGATATTCGTCCACGCTGCGCATCGGATCGAGGGCATTGATGACGGTTTCAATCTGCCGTCGTGAATGTCGCTGCAGAACACTGGTGATCTGCTCGCGCAACTGCACCGGGGCGAAGGGCTTGGCTACATACCCGTCGACACCGGCTTCCATGGCGATGACGACGTCGCTGCGTGAGGCTCTGGAGGTGAACATGATGATTGGCAGGGACTCGTTGCGTGACTGGGCCCGCACGGCGCGGACCAGGTCCAGGCCATCCATGACCGGCATCGACCAATTCGTCAACAGCAGATCGACGTCCACCATCTCCAGATGCTCAAGGGCATCCCTGCCGTTGGCGGCGGTGACAATGTTCTCAAACCCCATGGAAATCAGCATGGCGCCCACGATCTTGCGCATGCCATCTGTGTCTTCGACAAGCAGAACTCGCATCGATGATCCGTGGGATGTGTTGGGCGTGGGCAGGCAGGCAGCAGCAAATCACGAAGCTACAATATTTCACCATGCTTGGCACGGAGTCCTGCAGCCAGGAAGAGTCTCCGTTGACAGTGTCCGATACCCGAAATACTTTCCTGACTGACTGGTCAGTACCGTTTTTGTTTCCCTCTATCCCCCGACCTGAATGATCCCACCCGCTCCTGATGCGACCATGACCCCGGCGCAGTGCCTTCGGCGGCAAGCAATCCTGCACGCCGCCGAACAACTGTTCGCTGAGGGCCGCTTCGATGCGGTTCTGATGGAAGACGTGGCTCGTATGGCGGGGGTTGGGAAAGGGACGCTCTACCGTTACTTCTCGGACAAGGAGACCCTCTACTTTGCCGTGATCTTCACAGGCTTCGGAGCGCTGCAGGAACAGATGCTGCACGAAGGTGCCGAAGTCGATTCTGTGGGTCGCCTGGAGAGAACCGTTCGAGCTCTGGTCCATTTTTTCACCCGCAACCGTTTCATGTTCCGGCAGATGGGGCGTGATGCTGGCGTGAGCTCAAATCGGCCCGAATTCTGCCGGCAATGGCAACACCACCGCAGCGCCCTGCTTGAGACCATCGCCGGAGTGCTGCGCAAAGTTTCTGCACAGACAGCCCCCGAGGCGCCACATCTGCGCACCGATGCTCAGATCCTGCTCGGAATGATCCGAGCCTGCATGCGCTTCGATGAGCCGCGGCTGCCCCCTGACCAGATCGTCGACGAGGTGGTGCACGTTTTTCTGCATGGCGTCGCCCGACCCACACCAGAACCAGCAACGCGATGAGCGAACCAGCGATGAGTGGAACCAGGAAAAAATTCGTGAAGGGTTGGAGCATGACCGCCATGGCGGCGCTGGCGGGCCTGCTGCTGGCCTGCGGTGCAGAAGAAGGTGCCACAGGAGCAGATGCCGGGCGCGGTCCCCAGGGGGCTCCCGGGGCGCGCGCTGAAGCTGCTCTTCCGGTGAAAACTGAGAGGGTCACGCGGGGTGAGATCACACGCTACGTCGAGACACACGCACGCCTCGAGGCCGAGCGCTGGGTCGAGGTCGTGTCGCGGGCTCAGGGCCTCGTGCAGCGACTGGCGGCCGAGGAGGGTGATCTTGTGAAGGCGGGAACAATCCTCGCGCAGCTGGACAAAGAGGAATTGCAGTTACAGGTGGAGCAGGCAAGAGTTGCTCTCGATCAAGCCACATCCGCCTTCGAGCGTACGAAGACACTGTACGACCGACAACTGGTAAGCCAGGAGGAATTCGAGCGCGCGCGCAACCTGCACGACAATGCGGGGGTGGCGCTGCGCGAAGGTCAACTACGTCTCAGTTATGCCGACATCCGCGCCCCGTTGGCCGGCGTTGTCATGCGCCGTAGCGTGGAACGCGGCGATCTGGTGCGCAGCAACGACGTGGTCTTTGTCGTTGCCGATCTCGAGCCCCTGCAGGCACGGATCCGTGTGCCGGAAAAACGCATGTCACAGGTGCACCCCGGGCAGGAGGCCCGGATCACGGTCGACTCGGCGCCGGGCCGTGTATTTGCGGCGATGGTGCGTATGATCAGCCCTGGTGTGGATCCGGCGAGTGGCACGGTCAAAGTGACTCTCGATGTGGACCCCGACGGCGCTCTGCGTCCGGGCATGTTCGCCACGGTTCGTATTGTCACCGACAGCCAGAACGACGCCTTGATCGTGCCGAAGAAAGCTCTGGTTCTCGAAACCGACGAGGACGACGTCTTCGTCGTGCGGGACGGCAAGGCAGAACGCGTCCGTGTTGAACTTGGGTATACCGACGGCGATCGCGTACAGATCCTTGCCGGCCTTCAGCAGGGGGATCAGGTGATCACCGTCGGCCACGAGGGGCTCAAGGACAATGCTGCCGTGCGCCTCGTCGGTGCCGAGGCGCCGGTGGTGGCTGCCGCAGGTGACGGTAGCGGATCCCGCGGCGGAGGCGAGTAGCCTCGTGAAGCTCGTCGACTTTTCCATCTCCCGCCGGGTGACGGTGGCGATGATCATGGTCGCCATCACCGCCTTTGGCATGGTGGGCTTCTCACGCCTGTCCGTGAACCTGTTGCCGGATATCACGTATCCGACAATTACCATCCGCACCGACTATCCCGGGACAGCCCCTGCTGAGGTGGAGCGCCTCATATCCGAGCCCATTGAGGGGCTCGTTGGGGTTGTCAGCAATGTCGTTCGTGTCAGTTCCGTGTCCCGACCAGGTCTGAGCGACGTCATCGTTGAGTTCGGTTGGGGCACCGATATGGATTTTGCCTCTCTTGATGTGCGCGAGAAACTCGATCTGGTCGAACTGCCGCAGGACGCGGGCAAACCGATCCTGCTGCGTTTCGATCCGTCCCTCGACCCCATCCTGCGCATCGCCCTCTACGGCGGCAACAGCCTGATGGAACTGCGCCGTGTCGCCGAAGATCGCATCCGCCTCGACTTCGAGAGCCTCGAGGGTGTTGCCGCCGTGCGCGTCGAGGGGGGCTTCGAGGAAGAGATCCATGTCGAAGTCGAAACCCAGCGCCTGACCTCACTCGGAATACCTATCAGCCAGGTGACGCAGCGGCTGGCAGCGGAGAATGTGAACCTCACAGGCGGACTGCTGAAGGATGGCGAGGCGGAGTTCCTCGTGCGCACGCTGAACGAGTTCACCAGCATCCAGGACATGGAAGAGATCGTCATCGCCCAGGTGGGTGGCGCCGCTGTGAAGCTTGCCGATGTGGGTCGCGTCGTCCGTGGCCATGTGGAGCGCGACGTGGTCACCCGCATCAACGGCCGCGAAGGGGTGGAGATCGCCGTCTTCAAGGAAGGGGATGCCAATACCGTCAGTGTGTCGGCCACCGTTCGAGAACGTCTGGATGAGTTCCAGAGTCGATTTGGTGACCTGCTTGGCGACGCCGAGGTGGAGATCGTTGTCGACCAGGCGACATTCATCCAGCAATCGGTCAACGAAGTGCTGACAACAGCGCTCGTCGGTGGCATTCTGGCGATCATCATCCTGTTTCTGTTTCTGCGCGACATCCGCAGCACCGCCATCATCGGCCTGGCCATCCCAATCTCGGTGGTGGCCACCTTCTTTCTAATGTTCACCACGGATGTCAGTCTCAACATCATGTCCCTGGGCGGGCTGGCCCTCGGTATCGGCATGCTCGTAGACAGCTCCATCGTCGTCCTCGAGAACGTCCAGCGCTATCGCGACGCCGGGGATGATCCGCTGACAGCCGCACGCAAGGGTACGAGCGAGGTCGCCCGTGCGGTCGTTGCCGCCACGATGACGACGGTCTGCGTGTTTGTTCCCATCGTCTTCGTTGAGGGGGTCGCCGGACAACTGTTTCGTGATCAGGCCCTCACCGTGACGTACTCACTGGTGGCGTCGCTGGTGGTGGCGCTGATGCTGATCCCCATGCTGGCGTCGCTGTCGCTGCGGCCCCTGAGCGACGACGAAGCGGCCCGACCCGATGGCGTCACCGTTCGTGGCCCGGCCCTGTTGCTGCGCCTGCTGCGGTCCGGTTTCCACGGCATCGGCCGTGTTCTGTTCCTGCTGTTGTCGCCGCTGTACTGGCTGTTTGATGCAATCTACGGCACCACCGTAACGCTGTATCCGCGCGTGTTGAACTGGTGTCTGGGCAACAGGTTGTTGTCACTGGCCGGATTCGCCGCTCTGTCAGTGGTGGTGCTGCTGCAGGCACGGACTCTCGGGGTCGAGTTGATACCCGAAATGAGTCAGGGTGAGTTTCTCGTCGATCTGGAATGGCCGGCGGGCACACCACTGGAGGCGACGACGGAACATGTGGCTCGTCTGGACATCCGCGTGAAGGACCTCGCGGGTGTCATCACCGCCTTCAGTCAGGTCGGTGCCAGTGGCCAGACCGGCGGCTTCGCCGACGAGAAGAAGGAGAATCTGGCACAGATGTTCATCCGCCTGACACCGGGGTCGACAGTCATCGACGAGGAACGGGCCATGGATGAGGTTCGTCAGCTGCTGCGCGATGTCCCCGATCTGGATTACAAGTTCTCGCGACCTTCATACTTCTCCTTCCGCACGCCGATCGAGGTGGAGATCACAGGCTACAATCTGGAGACGTTGACTGCGATCGCTGTCGATGTGACGCAACGCATGCGCGGCATACCGGGCCTGGTTGACGTGAAGTCCAGTGCCGAGGGGGGGCAACCGGAAATCCAGGTCGTATTTGACCGGCACCGCGTCGCCGAACTTGGCACAACCATTCAGGCCATCGGCGGACTGCTGCGCAACAAGCTGCAGGGCGAGGTGTCCACCGAGTTGATACGCCAGGATCGACACATCGACGTGCGCGTTCGAGCCGTGCCCGAGGAGCGTCGATCCGTGGAGGATCTGCGTCGCATGATCGTCAGCCCGCCTGGCTATCCGACGGCGGTGGCACTCGATGCCGTGGCGGACGTCGCGATTGTCGAAGGTCCGGCGGAGATCCGCCGCCTCGATCAGGAGCGTGTTGTCGTGATCACCGCCAATCTGTCCGGGCGGGATCTGGGCAGTGCCGTAGTCGACATCGAGAGGGCGACAGCCGGTCTACCCCTGCCGGACGGCTTCAACCTTGCCATTGGCGGGCAGAACGAGGAGATGGAGCGCTCCTTCGACAGCATGAAGTTCGCCCTGCTGTTGGCGGTGTTTCTCGTCTATCTCGTCATGGCATCGCAATTCGAGTCGTTGCTGCATCCCCTGGTGATCATGTTCACGATCCCACTGGGCATGGTGGGCAGTGCCATGGCTCTTCTGTTGCTGGACGAAACGGTAAGTGTCGTTGTCCTCATCGGCCTGATCATGCTGGCCGGCATCGTCGTCAACAATGCCATCGTGCTGGTGGACTACATCAATACCTTGCGCCGCCGTGATGGACTCAACAAGCTCGAGGCGGTGCGCGTAGCCGGTAGCCACCGGCTGCGCCCGATTCTGATGACAACGTCGACGACGGTTCTGGCTTTGCTGCCGATGGCCATCGGACTTGGCGAAGGCGCAGAGATCCGTGCCCCCATGGCGATCACCGTCATTGGCGGATTGTTGCTGTCCACGGTGCTGACCCTGGTAGTGATCCCAATGGTGTATACGGTGCTGGACCGTGGTGAATGATGCGCCTTCCCGGAGGTAGAGGATGAAGATCGCCAGTTTCTCCGTCCAGCGTCCCGTCACCTTGACCATGGCGACGATTTCTCTGGTCGTGCTGGGATGGATTTCGGTGACGCGGATTCCACTGGAGTCCTTCCCGAGCATTTCGTCGTCATCGGTTCGCGTCGGCGTCAACTACGCCTCTGCCTCGCCCGAGGAACTCGAGCGTGAGATCACCCTGCCGTTGGAGCAGTCGCTGGCCATGCTCGGCAGCGTCGAGCGCATCAGTTCGCGCTCCGGCGGCAACTCGGCAAATGTCAGCATCGAGTTTGTCGCCGGCACGGACATGGATCTGGCAGTGATGGAAGTGCGGGATCGCGTCGATCAGGCGCGGGTACTGCTGCCCGCCGATGTGGAACGCATCTCGCTGTTCCGCTGGCAGAGTGATGACCGTCCCATTCTCGAAGCGGATCTGGCATGGAAAGGGGACGAGGGCCGGTTATTCGACATCGTACGCAAGGTCGTTGAGCCGCGCCTGCTGCGCCTGGACGGAGTTGCCAACGTCAACATCGGTGGCATTCAGGAAAAGCAACTGATCATCGAGCTGGATCAGCAGCGGCTGGAGGCCCATGATGTCTCCCTGGGACAACTGGCAAACCAGCTGCGCGCCAACAACATCAACGTCTCTCTCGGGCGTGTGCTCGATGCCGGATTGCGCTACCAGGCACGCGTCCGTGGAGAGTTCTCCTACGTCGAAGAGATCGGCGCACTGCCAGTTCTGGGTCGGGATCTGACCCTCGCCGATCTGGGTACAGTGACGTATGAATACCCGGAGCAGGAACGCTTTGAGCGTCTCAACGGCCGCAATGCCGTCGAGGTCCAGGTCTACAAGGCATCCACGGCCAATACGGTGGATGTGGCGCAGCTGGCACGGGCCGAACTGGAACGCATCAGCGCCGAGTACGGCCTGCTTGATATCCGCATCACACGTGACCGCGCCGAACAGGTAATGGGTGAGCTGAACAATCTCATGGACTCCGGGCTGCTGGGCGGCCTGCTCGCCGTGGGCATCATCTTCCTGTTCCTGCGCAGCATTCGCAGCACGATCGTCATCGGCCTCGCCATTCCCGTGTCCGTCTGCTGTGTGTTCACGGGGATCTTTGTCGCCCGCGAAGTCTTCGGCTCGCCGATCACGTTGAACATGGTCTCCATGATGGGGCTCATGCTTGCTGTCGGCATGCTTGTGGATCCCGCTGTTGTCACCCTGGAGTCCATCTTCCGCCGCCGGCAGGAAGAGGGGGAGGGTCCCGTGGATGCTGCCATCCGGGGGACGGGTGAAGTAGGCATGGCGGTCGTCGCGTCATCACTGACGACGATGTGTGTTTTCATTCCCTTTTTCTTTCTGTCCAACGGTCGCGTATCGCGCTGGATGGGCGACGCCGGGTTGACGATCTGTCTCGCCGTCGGCGTCTCGACGATCGTTTCACTGGCGATCATCCCGCTCGCCAGTTCGCGCCTGTTTCGTTCCAGTCTGGACCGGTTCGACGGGTTGCTGAAGCTGCTGGTGGCGACGGGCGTTCTGTTTGGTGTGGGTTGGAAGGTGCATGATATCGGCCTGGCTGGCATGGTCGCCTGGGGCCGGACAACGGGCGCGCGGGTCCTGCACACAACTCTCGACATGGATCTCGGTGTCGCCATCGCTCTCGTCGGTTTCGCGTTGTGTGTCGTGGGGCTCATCTGGCACTTTCACGAGCAGGGCATGCGGTCATCCTATGTGAGTCTGCTTACCTGGACGCTGGATCACCGGGCGGTCACCGTCAGCGGTGCCGTTGGCCTGATGGGCCTGGGGATCTGGCTGTTTAACACGATTGAGCAGCAGGGTACGCCCTGGCAGCAAGAGCGCAGCGTGGACTTGACGGTCGAGATGGAACGCAGCTTCAGCCTCGAGGAGGTGGACGGGCTGTTCAAGGAGATCGAGGCCGATCTGCTCCGTCACGCCGCTGATATCGATCTCGAATCGCTGTCCACACGCATCTATCGCGGGGGTGGCACGGTCCGCGCCCGGCTGGTTGATGCCGATCAGGGGCAACTGACTACGAT
>CALFPI010000404.1 GCA_937919035.1 uncultured Gemmatimonadaceae bacterium | reverse complement strand
AGTAGACGACGTAGTAGTAGTTCATGAAAGCGTGTTTGCTGCACAGTGCCGTCAACAGGTAGACGAAGCAGAGTCCGGCAAAAAACCGCCACACACGAGCCCCATCGCAGGGCGTGTCGGCGGCGCTGCCGGATCGCAGTCCAACGACCGCGGTCGTGACTCCCGTAACAAGGGCCACCAGGCCCAGCCATGCAGGCAGGGGTGAATCCGTCAGGTAGTTGACGTAGGCCGAGTAGGTCAGCGCCCTGGCACGAAAGGGTGTCAGCAGGTGAAAAGTGACGACGTCGTCCCACAGGGCGCCGGCGTTCCACAGCAGAAAGGCACCATAGGTGACGGCGGCAATGGCGAACAGCGGCAGCAGGTGCGCCCCGCGCATTCGTCGCCACAGGGCCCAGAGCAAGGGCACAAGCAGAATCATCGTCTGTTTGCAGGCGATGGCCAGGCCCGCCGCCCACAGGGCTGCCGTCGGTTGTCGACGTGCCAGAAACAGGGACATCAGCCCAAGGCTGAGGGTGACGGTGGGATCGGTCCAGGCCTGCTCGCTGACAAAGGGGCCGTACGGCAGATAGAGAAACAGGCCACCGAAAACGATGGTCTCCGCTGTTGGCAGCCCACGCTGCCGGGCGGTCGCACAGAGCAGACCCGCCGCTGCCAGGTGGCAGGTGATGAGGGACCAGCGCACATCCCCCAGCAGATGACCCACAAGAGCGAAGACGAAGGACATGGGCGGATAGGGATAACTGACGGCATCACCTGTGGGGTACAACTCGGTGCCACTTCCGTAGATGTTGACGAAGGTGAATTCGTACGGATTCCAGCCGGTGAGCAGGGCCTGGGCAGCCTGCAACTGGAAGTAGTAGACGTCGATTCCCGGGGTTGGTGAGGCGATCGGCGTCAGCAGGTAGAATGCAAGCACCGGTAACAGGGGCAAAACCAGGATGGTGATCTGCCCGCGGGTGCCGAGCAGGTCCCGAAACCGCTGCATGGTGAGCAGCAGCACGGGCAGCGCCAGAACGACGGCGGCGGTGGACAGCCATTGCAGCGGCAGCTGCCAGTCCGCCTCCAGGTCGGCGAACAGATAGCGACCCCCATTGGCGGCAAAGACGTAGAAATAGGCACAGGGGAGTGCCACGGTCCACGGGGATATCCCGCCCAGGGTATCGCTGGATCCCTGCCAGGGCCCACGCACGAAAAGCACAACAAGCAGGCCGACGAGAACGAGGCTGAAACACGTCAGGCCCACTTCGTTGACGTTACCCCGCGAATAGGACAGTCCGCGGGTTGCCGTTGCCACGAGCAGCAGAAGCAGGATGGAGCGGTGCGAAACGGGTCGTGAGATGGATGGCACGGCGGCTCGTTGCTGCATCAGGATTTCTTGCGCACGGTGCCATCACGGCCGCTGGGGATCATCACTGCGGCAGGTGTTGTTCCAGGCTCCGGCAACAACACGGGCTCGAGGCTGGCGCCGTGTGGCCGGGCTGTAGACGGCCGAGGCGTCGGTGTGTGGGACGCTGTGTACGTCACATCGAGGTGGGGCGTATCGATACGGGCGCCGCCCTGGTGATGGGAGATCATGACAGCCTCGAGCATACCCGTCGTCAGGAGCGTGCGTTCCACCGGGCTCGGTGCCGTGCCGGTGAGGAAGAAATCCTCGATGTTGCGTCCGAAGTAACTGAAGTGCGCGTGGTTGGGACCGGTGTCGGTATGCAACTCACAGGCGTTGATGGTATCGCCACGTCTGCCGGCATAGGCGAACTTGCTGACGTAGCCCGTATCCCCGAGCATGAGCACGGTGCCACGCGTGCCATCGATGTACTCCAGCAGAAACACGTGCGGATCCTCCACCTGGTCCCTGTCGAGTCGACCGGGACCCGATTCGATCGCCGCGAGGGCGGCATTGGCCAGGTCGACAGACCAGCGTCCCGCGTCGGCGGCGCGCCAGACGTCGGCACCGGAGAGGCAGGTCACGGCTCGCACCCCGGTCTCACCGCCACGACGGCGCTCTGCCTGACACTGCAAGGTCTCCAGGGCGTGGAAGCCGTAACGTTCCAGCATGTGGAAGCCGATGGCGAGACCTTCATCCAGGGGTTCATCGAGGGGGTGTTCATAGTCTGGCTGGCGCCAGCAGACGGGCAGGGAGGAGCCGGCAAACAACGGTACCCGCAGTTCGGTGGCGGTGTCGTACATCCAGCGGGCGTCGGACCACCGATAGGACAGGTGCTTGTCGGTGAACACGGGAATGGCGCGACCGAACTCGCCGATGACACCGCAGACCTGCTCGAAGAACCAGCGACGGGGCAGCATTTCCTGACCCAGCGGCGTCAACGGATAGTCGCCGTGTTCGCCGATGATGAGTACGGCGTCGACGTCGAGTTCCGTGCCGCCAAGGGTCATGGCAGCGCGAACGCTCGAGAATACGGGTACGTCATAGGCGTGTGCCAACTGCAGGCCGACATCGCGGTCATGTACCTGATCCATATACAGGGACACGATCTGCGTGCGCGGCGGCAGCAGACCCTCGTCCGTGGCAAAACCGGTGAGAAACTTGCTGACGAGCACACCGGCGTGGCTGTTGGGAAAAAAAGTGGTGACCACTGCCGCAATTCGTTTGCATTCAGTCATAGGAGTATTCCATGGGAGGATCCGTCATGCAGGATGCTGAGTACTACATTCCGGCCAACGAGTGGGACTTTCTCAAATCCCCGGGACCGGCATGGGAAGGTTGGCGTTTCACCAAGGGGATCGATCTGACCAATCCTCTTGCAGTCGCTCGAAAATACACCCCCATTGAAGTTGACGTCGACTTCCGTGCCGACCAGGTGACCGATCTGGCTGACGAGGTTCGTGTCGCTGCCGTCGAGCCAGACGGTTCGCTGCGCGAGGTGCCCAGCCAGGTACACGGTGATCACGCCGAGGACGACGTACGCCGATGCCGGTTGTTCTTCCTGGCTGACCTTGACCCGCAGGCAACAAAGGCCTTCCGCATTCTCTACGGCAATCCCGCGCCGACGGCGCCGACGTGGACCACGGACCTGCAGGTGTCCGGTGAAGCCTGGGCGCTGGATATCGAAAACCAGTACTACCGCATCGAGCTGGCGCGGAGCATGGGGCAACTCAAAAGCATCGAATACAAGAATAGCGGCCTCCTGCTTGGCAAGGGGCGCAGTGCGGAAGGTGCCTATGGTGGTCACGGTGTGGAAGGCAGCATTCACCACAATCCCGACTGGAGCGACGAGTTCACCGGACGGTACCGCCTGACAAGCTGGACGAAACCGCCAAACCACGAGGTCATCCGCGGTCCTGTCTGCGTCCGGACAACCCGCTGGGGACATCCCATTCTGGCGCTGGGGCCCGGTGTCGGGCAGACGCGCAAGGTTGTCGCCCGAAGCACATACACCTTCTGGGCGCACCAGCCCTATTTCACCCTCGAGTCGCGCCTCGAGGTGCTGGAAGATGTCCGCTGGAGCGATTGTCGCAATGACGAGTGGGTCGGCATCGGTCGCGATCTGCCTGAGGTGGCGTGGTCCATGGACAACGAGCAGATCGGCCACGGGGAAATGCACTGGTCCGGGCAGGACCCGGCGTGGCTCACGGTCTACAGCGGCGCCACGGGCGACGGCTTCGCTTCGATTCGACTCGCATACGAATGCACCCATCCCGACTGGCACGAGCCGGACACTGTGGCAATCAATGATCAATGGGGCGGGCTCTGGGTGCGCTACCCATTGCGCAATGCGCTCATGCGGGCAGGGGACTACGTACACGAGAAGAACGCCTACCTGCTGCATCGTTTCGAGCCGCACAACGGACATGGATTCGATATGCTCACGGGCTACACCGAAGCGCTGAAAAGCAGTCCAAAGCAGGAGGAACCAGCGACGCCTCAGACCCGACCTCTGTCGGTGGCGAACGTGCGCGACGCGCTGCGGTGCTGCTTTGATACCGAGATCTATATCAAGGGATCACCTTTCAATCGCCGGCGGCTCAGTTATCTCGACCTCGGCTGGATTCGGGACGTGCGCATCGAGGGTGTCGATGTGCACATCGATCTTGTCTTGCCCTATGCCGGACGTGAGGCTTCACTGACTCGGTTCATTGAGAACATACAGAGCCAGGTCCAGGGACTCGTGGTGGGCGTGGGCGAGGTGTTGGTGAGGCATGTGCGGGAACCCGAATGGACGCAGGCTGACATGACCAGCAAGGGCCGTCGCGAGATGGGTCTTGAGGCACAGGGGCATGAGATATGAAGATCACGGATATCACCGTCGAGCGTTTCAGGACAACAGGGCGCACCGTCGCCGACGCCGACGGTCACGGCCACCCGGCGCCCGAGCCCTACGCGACGACGTCATCCCTGACGAGAATACACACCGACGAGGGCGTCGAGGGCATCTGCATCGGCGGTAGCGCTGCCGCCATTGAGAGCATCGTCAAACCACTGCTGGTGGGGCGCGATCCGTTTTTTCGCGAGGCCATCTGGCACGCAATGAACGAACGGCAGCGGCTGCACAAGGGCACGTTGTCGGACCGGGTCCTGGCAACGGTCGACATGGCCCTGTGGGATCTTGCCGGCAAAGCGCTGCATATGCCGGTGTACAAACTGCTCGGCGCGACTCGTACGAAAGTCCCAGCCTATGCCTCGACGATGTGCGGCGACGAACTGCCGGGCGGGCTCTCGACGCCGGCAGAGTTCGCCGCCTTCGCCGTGACCTGCAAAGAGCGGGGGTACCCGGGGTTCAAGCTGCATACCTGGCAGCCGCCCATTTCCTGGGCGCCGAATCCAAAGATGGACATCGCCGCCTGCGCCGCCGTGCGCGAAGCCGTCGGACCGGATATCAAGCTGATGCTCGATCCCTTTCACTTCTACAGCCGCGAACAGGCACGATACCTGGGCCGCGAACTGGAAAAACTCGACTACCACTGGATCGAGGAGCCCATGGATGAACAGTCCATGGGCTCCTACAAATGGCTGACGGACGAACTCGACATCGCCGTCGTTGGTCCGGAGACCATGGAGGGCAAGATGTTCACCCGCGCCGAGTGGATCGTTCACGGCGCCAGCGACATCAGCCGCGCCGGTGTCGGCGACGTCGGTGGCCTGACGCCATTGATGAAGACGATCCACCTGTGCGAAGCACACGGCGTCGCCTGCGAGATTCACGGGGGCGGACCGGGCAATCTGGCGGCGCTGTGTGCGATGAACATCCAGGGCGAGTTCTACGAGCGTGGCTTGCTGCACCCCTTCATCGACTACGAAGAGCCTCCACCCCATCTGCATGCCATCGCCGATCCTCTGGACGCAGATGGCAACGTCACGATCTCGGATGAGCCCGGTCTGGGCTGGGATATCAACTGGGACTGGGTGCAGGCGAACCGGGTGGATTGAAACTCAACCCTCTCGCACGAACGAAAACAGTCGCTGCCGTGTTTCTTCGGTGAGGGGTCGGCCATACTCGCAGGTTTCGAAGACCTCGGCATGGACGACCCCTTTGCCCCTGGATTCGCCATACAGTTCAACGAGTCGGGAACGGTAGGTCTCAGCGACGGTCGCGTCGCACCTGGTGCGCCACTGTCGCAGATACTGGCGTCGCCCGGCCTCGTCGGTGGGGACCTGATCGAGGTCGCCGCGGTTGTAGGGCAGCCACTCGTACATCTGCGATTCATGACAGTGCAGCATGTCGAGCTTGGCGTCGATCACGGCATCGATGTCGACGACGACATCCGGTTCGAGGGGTAACGGCTTCTGGAAGTTGTCGCCCAGATACATGATCACCGGCATGTGTTGCAGGTGCGGGGTCAGGGGAACCATGTTCGGCACGGTCAGAATGTAGGAAGCGTCCTGCACGAGCATGCCCGTGTAGCGGTGATCCGGGTGATAGTCCCATGGGCGGTGGGTGAGCACGAGATCCGGGGCAAATTCACGGATCAGACGGATCAGCTGCCTGCGGTTGGCCACCGAAGGTTCCAGTTCGCCCGTGTGGTTGTCGAGCACTACATACTCGACGCCGGAGAGACCTGCCACGGCAGCGGCTTCCTGTTGGCGCCGTAGAGCCAGTTCGATGCCACCGATCTCATGGTGTCCCGTGGCACCGTTGGTCAGAGTTAGAAAGCGGACGACATGACCGGCCTGACGATAGAGAGAGGCCAGGCCCCCGGCCTTGACCTCGCAGTCATCCGGGTGGGCGCCGATGACGAGCAGTCGGAGAGAATCGGTGTTCATTTGGTAAGCCTCGGCTTCGACAGGATGGGACGAACAAACAGGTCGGGATCGTAGTCAATGACGCAGGTGCAGGCCAGTGACCTACTTTGCGCCCGACCCCAATCAGGTGACCGCATACGCCAACCGCCGACTTTGAGCACGGTACCAAGGCACGCCACATCTACTTTTGATGTCCGTGAGTGGGATACGGATGTCCCATCTTCCGTCCCCGTCATGCCTGACCTACTTTCCTGCGCGTCCGCTTTTCCCCAAACCTGCGAGTCTTGTCATGGCCCGGTACCGGACCGCCGTCATTGCCTGTGGTATCATCGCCCGAGTCCACGCCCGCGGCTGGCTCGGTGTGTCCGGCCAACCCACCAGCATCAGCGCCCTTGCCGACACCAACCCCGATGCGCGCAGTGAGTTCGGCAACTTCTTTGGGGTGCCCCAAGAGAGCCGCTATGCCGACTACCGCGAGATGCTCGACAAAGAGAAACCCGACTTTGTCGACGTCTGCTCCTGGCATCAACAACATGCTGAAATGGTTATCGCTGCCGCCGCCAGGGGTCCGAAGGCGATCCTCTGCCAGAAGCCCATGGCCGTCGATCTGGCCGAAGCGGACGCCATGCTCACCGCCTGCGAGCGTAACAACGTCAAACTGATTATCGCCTACCAGCGCCCGCACCACGCCGTGTGGTTGCAGGCGCGCGAGCTGATTGGCCAGGGCGTGATCGGGCAGATCACGCAGATACAGCTGGAGTGTGGTGGCAATATTCTCAACACCAACTCCCACAACATTCGGCTCGCCCTGTTTCTCATGGACGAACCGAAGGTGGAGTGGGTCATGGGTGCCGTGGAGCGCACCACCGATCGGCGCGAACGTGGCCTGGCCGCTGAGGATGCCAGCCTTGGGCTGGCAGGATGTGACAATGGCGCCAGCCTGTTGATTGCCGGCAGCCTGGTGGGCGGCCTCGGACAGGGCTGCCGTGTCATCGGTACCGAAGGTGTCATGGAGTTGACCACGGGACGAGATCCGGACAGGGAGGTGCCATCTGACGCGCCGATGCACATGCCCGAGGGTAAGTCCGCCAACTACAATTGCGAGATGGGCACGGCGCGTTACATCAGTTCGAGCACCAACGGCTGGCAGCAGGTCGAGGCCGAATGGCACGACAGCTGGGCCCACCAGTGTCAGGAAGCAGTCGACTGGGTCGAGGGCAAGATTGACAAGCCCATCAGCGGCGCCGATCGCGGTCGTGCCGTGCAGGAAGTCATGATGGCTCTCTTCGAGTCCGCCCGGAAGAAGCAGCGCGTCTATCTGCCGCTGAAGACGAAGATCAATCCACTGACGCGGATGGTGGACGACGGTGACCTGCCGGTGGAGTGGCCCGGTGCCTACGAACTGCGGGCGCGCCTGGTGCGGGGCGAAGCGATGACCTGGGAACAGTGAGTCACGTTGTCGTCGCATATACGGCGTCGTCGCTGCGAAAGTGGCGCGGCCGTATGCCATCGCCGTGTCGCTGGAGCAGGACTACCGCAGGCAGCACGAGTGAGGCTGCTCAGGCGGCCCAACGCTTCCCCAACCATAGAGAGTATGGATGATGAATGTGCGGGAGGAATTTCTGTCGAACTACGTTGTACACCTGCCTGAGGCGCTACCGAGACAACTGTGTGAAGATTGGGTGGCTGAGTACTTCCAACGCACAGGGATTGATGAGTCGGACCCAAAGAGCTTTCCTGACAACGCCAACACATTCTCAGACCGGACCCGCACCATCCCCATCCGTGACGTTGCCCCCGCAGCCTGGCAGGTCATCTGCGAGCTATTGGGGGGTGAAGAGAACATTGACGATCGTACACGCGATTTCGCCAACAACTTCAACATCAACATCAATCGTGGCGCCGATCAGCCGTGGAAGGGACCCGCGCCGGACTCGCCAGGCTGGCACAAGGACGGATGGTTTTTCCGTCACTTTCTCGACAGCCCGGAACAAGCTCTGCTTTGCCTGGTCATCTGGCGTGACATCCAGCCGCAAAGCGGCGGCACATTCTACGCGCCGGACTCGGTTCCCCTCATCTGCAGGGAATTGCTCGCCCACCCCGAGGGTCTACCACATACGCACAATTGGGCGCAGTGGATCCATGATTGCAAGGACTTCCGCGAGATCACTGCAGGAACGGGGGACATTCTGCTTCTGCATCCCTTTATGCTGCATGCGGCGTCGCAGAATCCGTCGGGACGAATTCGGTTCATGAACAACAAGGTAGTTTCTCTGCGGGAGCCAATGCAGTTCAACCGGCCGGAGGCCGAATCCACAGCCCTGGAGGCGAGCATCCTGCAGGCGCTCGACGTTCAGTCGCTTGACTTTGAGATCACCGGGGCACGGAAGCGAAGTGAGGATTTCAGCCGCCTGGAGGAAGAGTGACCCTACAGCGAGCCTGGTGATCGATCAACCGAAAGCGACGAACACCAGCCCCACAAGAAGCACCAGCACACCAAGTATTTTGGGAGCCGGCAACGATTCCCCTAAGAACAGGACTCCCATACCGACACCGATGGGGATGCTGACCTGCCGGAAGGCAACGACATAACTCACGTTTTTCGCGTAGGCCATGGCGATGAGTACGAGACCGTAGGTCACGTACATCGCCACCCCGGCGGTGATGGCCGCTGCGCAGTCGAGGCGCAGCACATGCCGCATGGTCTGACGACTGGTAGATCTGGGCAGAATAAACAGCAGAAGCCAGACCGAAGATGAGATCGCCTGCCATCCGGCAAACACCAGGGTTCGCTCCACGACGGATGCGTCCCAGTTGTCGACGCCGCGCAGAAAGCGCAGTGCTTCGTCGTCGACGAGCGAATAACCTGCCGTGCCGACCGCTGCCAGAAGCGCGAGCAGACAACTCCTATTCAGGTAGTTCTTCCAGCTCAAGTCTCGGAAGCGGTGCATCGGAATGAGAAAGCAGCCCGCCACAATCAGGCAAGCCCCCAAGGCACACCACCTCGAAAGCTGGTCGCCGCGGCCCAGAAAGAAACTCGTCGCCATAACGACCAGGATCGGTGCGGACCGAGCCAAGGGGTAGGCAATCGACAGGTCGCCGGCGCGATAGGCGCCAGCCAGGGCTGTGCAGTAGAGGGCCTGGAAAAAACCGGTCAGCAGGAGCCAACCCCACATCGACCCCGGCCAGGTGTGTACCACGTACGCATCTGTCAAAAGCAATGGGCTCAAGAGGGCGACGCCTGACAGATTCGCCAGCAAGAAGAAGGATGCCGTCAGTGTCCTCCTCTTGCCCAGGAGATTCCAGCCCGCATGCAGGAGCGCCGACGCCAGGACAAGGACCAATGCAAGGAGGCTCATGCCGCCGCCCACAGTGGCAGCAAGAGATAGAGACAGTCGGTAAAGCCATCACCTATGAAGTCGGCCAGCCCTCCCGTGGTCAGGACACCACGGCGCAGGCGGCGTGCATCGGCAGTAGATGGATCGAAATCGGGCATGCCACAACATACAGCGTGGCCCGTATCGCCGTCTCAGGCCGCCATGAATGGGACGACGACGTCTGCCACCAGAATATGTCCCGTCGAGGGCGTCGACGGCTTTGCCTCGCGCCGGCGTTCCGGTGAGCCCCAGCCTGACCCGTTCGCCGGATTTACTGCAGCGGCTCTCCTCGCGCCATGAGGGTGACGCGGGCCCGGGGGGAGGTCTCAGCTGACGCCGGGAAGGTCAACTGCAAAGCGTTCGTACCAGCCTTCAACTGCGGCATCGCTTCCAGCTGGCGCTGCTGCAAAAGCTCCCCAGTGGCACTGTACAGCCGGCAATCACCATCGACACCGATCTCGACATAGGTGCCGCTGGTCACCTCGACCGGCAGCGTCACGTCATCGTCGCCGATCCGCAGCTGGGGTTGGCTCAGGCTGGCCTGCTCCAGTGGCAGGGCGTGCACGGCACGCAGATCGCAGGTGATGGCATCGCCCGGTGGCAGGTTGTTGCACCAGATGGTCAGCGACTCGACGACCGGGTAGTGCACGGTCTCGCGGTACACGGAGTAGCCGCCCGGATAGGGCCAGGCGTAGTCGGCGTAACGGTCGGAATCGTGCTCGATGAGTTCGAAGTAGCGCCAGCCCTCAAAGTCGACGACGACGTAGTGCTCGCCAACAGCGCCGGAGATGTGGTCGGGGCTCTGCATCTGAAAGTTCAGCACCTCCCCCTTGCCATCGCCGCGCACCCAGACGCCAAGGCCCTGCTGCCCGCTCAGGTCCAGGGGCGGATCGAAGACTTTGGTAAACTGCGCCCAGGCGCCGAGCCCTTCGGCATTCTCGTTGGTCGCCGTCAGGCGTCCCAGCTTTGACTTCCCCTCGGTCACCGGTTCGAGACGGGCACGGACCCCGGCGGCAGTCGCCGCTGGGGCAAACTCATCGGCCCGATCGAACTGTGCCAGGCCGACGTGTCCGGGGCTGTCGTAGGGCGCCGCCGCCATCAACGCTTCCAGGCGTATCCTGGGAGGCTGCGCCGCGTACGGATTGTCGACCGTCCAGCGTTGGCTCAACTCGTCGTTGGCCTGGGCCGTGTGTTTGGCGACGACGAGGGGTCGCATCGCCCATTCGTCCGACCCGAGCGAGTCGAGGGTGAATTCGGCGCGCGGCTGGCGCAGACGCGCCTTGACCGACTCGGGGAAGTAGCCCGAGTGGCGCAGGGCCTCGTACTGCTTGACGATAGCTGCCAGGCGCTGGTGGCCCGGCCGGTCCGGATCGTACCCCTGCAGCGACAGGCCCGAATCCGTCCCCAGGGCCTTGGCGACCCAATACTCGATGTCGTCCGGATAGGTGGGTTCCACCTGCGCGGGCTGCCAGTCCTTGAAGCCCCACCAGCCGAGGTTACTGGGCAGGAAGATGCGGTCGTTGCCACGGTTGCCGGCGACGTGCTGATCGATGAACTGCTTGTGCGAGCGGGTCGGATGGTCCCAGGCGCCGTGCCGCGAGCGCAGGAACCACAGGTGGTGATGGAAGGTGCTGTATTCCATGGCCGCCGGTCGCTCGAGACCCTTCCACAGCTCCCAGACGTACTGGGACCCGTAGTGCCAGGAGTTGTCGCTGCCACCGAGGATATCCTCGCCATCCAGCGCGTCGAGGTAGAGCGCATCGAAGCCACAGGCGTTGTAGAATGCCGCGTTCGCTGCGGCCACCTCCTGCAGGAGCGTCGTTTCCGGATCGGGGACAAAGAGCCCGAAGCACTCCTTGAGGTGGTGGACTCTGGCGCCTGCCTCGTGCGCGGCAGCCGTCGTGCCGAGGGCGCCCCGCTCGCATCTGGTGAAGGCATAGGGTGGCTGGTCGGACAACTCGCGGTAGACGATCAACTCGTCGTCCACCTGGAGCGTGACGCTGTTGCGCACGAAGAACCCGGTGATCAGCGACATACCGGAGGTGCTCTCAACAACGGGAACCGCCGTCGTCGCAGCAGTGAGATCGGTGGCGAGTGTGAAGGAAGCGTCATTGGCCAGACGTGGATCGGGCACCGGCGTGACCCAGCGGCTGGCCTTGTCGATGAAGAAGGCATAGGGATGCATCCCCACGTAGATCCCTTCCTCATGGAGCCGGTCGATGACGGCCTTGATACTGGCGATGCCGCGTGGATAGAGATCCCGATTGGGCTCGCAATCACCGAAGCGGTAGGTGCCGCTCCCGCCGTGGATCTGCACCTGGTTGAAGCCGATGCTCTTCAAGGTGCGGATCATCTCCTCGACATTCTCCTCGGTGGGATTGGCGAAGAGATAGGAGGAGCGACCGATGGTGGAATCCATCGCCCATGGGCCACCCACAGCTGACTTGGGCAAGTCGGGCGCGGCGGAGACGACATCCTTGAGCACGTCCCGCATCTGCGCTGTCGGACAGCCGACGAGGGCGGCGGCGGCGCCAACGATGCCAAAGCGGCGCACACTGTGGGCGCGCAGGCGGCTGTTGAGGCCTGGCAACTCCGGGACGTTGGTGCTCAGGTTCAGTGCCACGGCACAGGCGGCGAAGGACTCCGCGAAATCGCCCTTCAGTGTCAGCTGCAAATTGACGAACTGGAGTTCGTCGATCTCGTCGCTGGCGGCCGTCACGGTCAGCACCAGGTAGCCCTCCTGCACGCGGGCGGTGAGCTGGGCGCGGGCTTTGGTGTCAGCGAAGCCAAGCAGCACCTCACCATTCTCGGCCGAGGCGGCGCAAGCATCATGCCAGCCGTCGCCGATTCTGATACGCGCCGCCGGCAGCAGTGGGTCTGGCTGGCAGTAGTCGATCCCCGTGGCCCGATCGACGAAGGAGGTGTTGAGCCCCTGAGGGCTGATCAGGTAGCGCAGTTGTGAGTTTTCGAGCACGACAGGCATCGCGTCATTCCCGGTAAGTGGCGTGGGTGCTGGGCCGCTCGCAGATGTCCCGGCGACGGTGACAAGGCAGACCAGCAGGGCCGTGATTGCAGCGGACATGGCGTACTCTCCGTACGAAGTCGCTGTACACAGTCAACCGCAATTGCCGGCGGCAGGTCAATATCCGTTCTCAGGCGGCCATGTCGTCCCGTTCGATCAGGCCGAAGGGATTGCCCTCGGAGTCGCGGCAGTAGGCGATGTAGCCAACGCCGGGGAAGGTGCTGCGCGAATGGATGATGGTGCCATTGGCCTCGACGACGCGCAGCAGGGCATTGTCGAGGGCGGGCACGTCGATCAGGTTTATTGAGCCGGAGAAACTGTCGCGGCGATCGACAATGCCGCCATTGATGCCCGGTACCTCGGTGTCATCCCCGGTGATGACAACCCAGTAGTCGTGCGGGCCATCCCACTTGCGAATTTCCCAGCCGAAGACGTGCTGGTAAAAAGACACGGCGCGCGCCACATCATCAGCGCAGATTTCGAAGTGTGCAACCCTTGGCATTTTTTCTCCCGAACTCTCTCCCGTCGCCTCCAGCGGCGCCGGGGAAGGATAATGGGCACGACGGTGGACCGCTACATGAAATTCTGCACGAACCCGCCGGCGGATCGGCGAACCGTTTGTCGATGATTTCGTTCGCAAGGCCATACAGGTTTATCTTGATGTCGCCGAAAATCAGCTTCTGGAAGCAGCAGCTGTCGATTTGATCCAACACCAGACCCGACAGAGGCGTCTCCGGACGTCGCTGACGCCGGTGACCGGCAGGCGAAATCGTGGTCGAGCAGGCAGTCAGCAGAAGTGGTAGCAGGCAAACAATCAGGCGCATGGCCGTAACCGGTCGTTGGCGAGGAACCAGGAGAGAACGTGGCGAAGAAGAAGAACAAGAAGGCGAAATTCAAGGAAAAGCGGCAGCGGTTGCTGTATCTCCACGGGCGCTCGCCGAGCGTATTTTCTGATATCCTCGGCTACACACCGATCGAGCCCATCGATGGGTATCGCGTCGAAATCAGCGCGGAGGAACAGGATTGGCCGTATCACACGGTCCACGACGCCATCGTTGATGGCTGGCAGGTAGTACAGTTTCCCCAACTGCAGGCGCCATTTGACGACAGCGGTCTGGACGTTGTGGGGTATGAGTTCATCCTGCAGAAGATGGAGGAGTTTGATAGATGAGCACCGTGACAGATTACCTGCTGACCGATGCCCAGGTGGCGCAGTTCGTTGTAACGGGTTACCACCTGGTCGAGCCCGACCTGCCGGCGGGTCTCAATGATGGGATCGCTGCAAAGCTGGAGAGTCTGCAAAGCAACCCGGGCGACGCCATCACGGATGCCGTGCCGGATCTGTGGCAGGTTCTCGACCACCCCGCCGTGCGCGGCACGCTGGTGAGCCTGCTGGGCCCCGACTACGAGGTGCAGGGGCATCGCCACTGGCACTGCAAGCAACCGGATTCCGGCTTTATGCAATGGCATCAGGACAGCACCAACAGTCGGGATCTGCGGCTGAATCGTTTTCTTGGCCTCTACTACCCGACGGACGTGACCCCCGACATGGGCCCCACCGTCATCGTACCGGGTACCCAGTACCGCAACGCCCCGACAGACCGCATGGCGACGTACACCAACATCCGTGGTCAGGTGCCTCTTGTCGTGAAGGCCGGGACCGTCGCCTTCACGCACTACGATCTGTGGCACGGCACTGCGGCCAATCGATCGAAGTACAAGCGGCATATGATCAAGTTTCTCTTCCGTCGCACGAAACAGAACCAGGCACCCACGTGGAACCACGATCCAGCCGCCCTCAACAGCGCCACGGACTGGAACGACCGCGATGGTGCCGGTGATCCACGCAACATCCTCACTTTCGGCAATCCCATCGGTGTGTCGCAGAGTGATCACTACAAGGAGCGCGGCATCCGTCGACAGGTCTGGGATTATCTGACGGGGGACGTGCCTTTGGAGGCGATTGACGCTTGACGCGCCCAACGAGAACTCTGAGATGTCGGTGCTTCCGGCGCGTCCTGGAGAATCGCTGCGCGATTCTCGCGGAAGGCCTGTTTTTTTGACGGGCCTGGCGAAGACACTCGATCTGTCGTGCCGTTACTACCGGGTCTACACCGACGAGGATGTACCGTGCCGGGAAGAGAACTTCAGTTTTGTCGAGCAGAGACTGGCGTTGCCGGCGGCGCAGACGGCGCTGGTGCTGGTCGATGTCTGGGCAACACACTACATCGACAGCTGGCTCGCCAGGGCCGCCGATATCACGCGGGAAAAGATCGTGCCGCTCATGGCGGCAGCCCGGCAGGCTGGGGTATTGGTCGTGCACGCGCCATCTCCATTCGTCGTGCAGCGCCACCACCCCGAGTCCATGCCATCCTCGCCGTCGACGCCGTCAACGGACGACTGGCCGCCGGCAGGTTTCCGTGGCATCTATCGATCCGGTGAGCACGCTCCCTTCGGCCGGCAGCCGGAGCCGCGCCTGTCGGCGGCGCAGAAACGCTACGAGACCGAGTTGAAGATCGCAGAGATCGCCGCACCGCAGTCAGGGGACAGCATCATCGCCGATGGGGTGCAGTTGCATGCGTTGCTCAAGGCCCGGGGTATCCTGCATCTGGTCTACGCCGGATTTGCCACCAACTGGTGTGTCATCGGTCGCGACTACGGCATCATTGAGATGAACGGCAGGGGCTACAACATCATCCTGGCGCGGGATGCGACAACAGGTGTCGAGTTTCACGACAGTGTCGAGGCGGAGACGGCGACACAGATCACGATCCGCGAGATCGAGACGAAATACGGGTGGACGACGACGACAGATGACTTTCTCAGGGCTGCCGCCATTCGTCCAGGGGCTTAGATCCTCTCATCGGTGGCGACGACGCCGTCCCGGATGCGTACGAGACGATTTGCGTGCTGCGCTACGCTTTCTTCGTGGGTGACGAGAATCACCGTATTGCCCTCGGCGTGCAGTGCATCGAAGAGGGCCATGATCTCGTCGCCGGTGCGGCTGTCGAGGTTGCCCGTGGGTTCGTCGGCCAGCAGCAGGGACGGGCTGTTGGCCAGAGCCCGGGCAATGGCCACTCGCTGACGCTGCCCACCGGAGAGTTCGTTGGGGCGATGATCCATGCGATCTGCCAGGCCGCAACGCGTGAGGGCGTCCTCCGCACGCTCGCGGCGCAGGCGCCTGCGCGTGCCGCCGTAGAGCAGGGGCAACTCGACGTTGTGCAACGCCGTTGAGCGCGCCAGCAGATTAAACGTCTGGAAGACGAAGCCGATCTGCCGGTTGCGTACATCAGCCAGATTGTTGGCGTTCATGTCTGATACGTCGACACCGTCCAGGCGATAGATGCCACTGGTGGGCGTATCCAGGCAGCCGACAATGTTCATGAGGGTCGACTTGCCGGAGCCCGATGGACCCATGATCGCGACGTATTCGCCCCGTTCCAGGCGAAGATCCAAGCCACTCAGGGCGTGTACCTCTTCGTTGCCACGCTGATAGATCTTGCGGACCTCGACCAGATCGATAAGGGCCTGATCCTTGGCAACGCCATGCTCACTCAAAGCTGAGAGCCTCCACCGGGTCGAGGCGTGCAGCACGGGCGGCGGGGAAAATTCCGAAGAACAGGCCGATGGCGGTGGAGATCGCCAAGGCCAGAACGACGGAGGATGAGGACACGACGCTGGGAAAGGGAAACTCAGCGAAGTGTTCGATCGCCGCCGAGATCCCCAGGCCAAGACTCACTCCCAGACCGACACCGAGGGCCCCGCCGAAGAGGCTGAGGACGACGGCTTCGACGATGAACTGTGCCAGCAACGTCAGCGGGCGCGCCCCAAGGGCTTTGCGGATGCCGATTTCGCGCGTGCGTTCGGTGACGGAGACGAGCATGATGTTCATGATACCGATGCCACCGACCAGCAGCGAAATGCCGGCGATGCCCCCCGTCACCATCTTCATCACCATGATGGTCTTTTCCACCTGATCGAGGATGCCCTTGCCACTCTGGATCTCGTATTCGGCTTCGCGACCATGCCGCTGGCGCAGTTCCTGCAGCACGAGGGGCTGCACTGTGGGCGCATCATCCGGTGACTTGGTATAGAGAAACAGGCCCGCGATCCGTTTTACCCCCAGGAGTCGTTTCTGTGTCGTTGTCACCGGCAGCAGGACGCGGTCGCCCCAATCCTGGCCGAAGATCTTGCGCTCCGCCATAACGCCGATGACATCATATCGCTGTCCCTGGATCTTCATCTCGCGCCCCACCGCGAGGCGTGAGCCGAAGACTTCCTCAACGACCTTCTGGCCGATGACGGCAACCCGCCGATTCGCCGAAATATCGGTATCGAGGAGAAAGCGGCCCTGTTCCACCTTCCAGTCGTAGGCTTTGGCGTACGCGGGGATCGTGCCTTCGATCTGTGCTTTGTATGAGGACTTGCCGACGCGTACATCGGCGCTCATGGGCAACAAGGGCAGGATGACGTCAATGCGGTCGGAGGCCAGTTTCACGAGCTCTACATCCTCCATGGTGAGGGGCTCAAAGTGGGCCAGGCGAACCCAGCGGCCATCCCGATTCACCCACTCGCGGGGCACGACGTAGATGAAATTGGCCCCACCGAGTTTGCCGAACTCCTCGTAGACCATACGTCGCATACCCTCGCTGATAGAGACGATGCCGACGACGGATCCCACACCTATGAGCATACCCAACAGTGTCAGCGTGGAACGGATCTTGTTGGCCCACAGCTGACTGAAGGCGATGCCGATGGACTCGAGCAGAATCATTCGTGACGCAACGCTTCCACCGGGTCCATACGTGCCGCCCGGGCCGCGGGGTAGACGCCAAAGAACAGACCCACACAACTCGAAAAGAGCAGGGCCGCCAGCACGGCTTCCACAGACACGACGCTGCTGAAGGGTGCGTCGGCATCGAAATGATGGATCAGTTGCTCAATGCCAAGGCCAAAGCCGATGCCGAGCCCGATGCCGATGAGACCACCGATCAGGCTCAACACTGTCGCCTCGGCGACAAATTGCATCATGATATGGTGCGGTTTGGCCCCCAGGGCTTTGCGCACACCGATCTCTCGCGTGCGCTCCGTGACCGATACAAGCATGATGTTCATGATACCGATGCCGCCCACGAGCAATGAAATGCCGGCAATGCCGCCGGCGACACCCTTCATGATGGCAATTGTCTGTCCCACCTGCTCAAGCTGATTGGCGCTGGTCTCGACCCAGAACTCATCGCCGTGCTCGTGGCGTCGGCGCAGGACGCGGCGCACAGCGTCGGCGACGTTGGCCACCTCGTCGAGGTCGTTGAGGAACAGTGTGATGCCGAAAAGGTGGCGGCTGCCAAGCAGGCGCCGCTGTACCGTCGTGTAGGGGATATAGACCTGATCCCCTTCGTCCCGGCCAAAACGAACCCGCTCCTCCAGGACACCGACGACGGTGTAACGCTCGCCGTTCAGCTTGAGGTCCAGACCTACAGGGGCTGTACCACCAAACAGGTCAATTTTCACCTTCTGGCCGATCATGCACACTTTGCGCGAGAACAGCACGTCCTCCGCAGTGAGCGGGCGCCCCTCGACGACGGGCCAGGAGTAGCCCTCGTTGAAGGACTCCGACGTACCGGTGTAACGGGCACTCATCGTCGTTTTGCCGAAACGCAACTCGGCACCGCCCCAGAGACCTGGCACGGCGGCATCGATCTCGGTGGTCTCTTCGTAGAAGGCTTTGAGATCGCCGCTGGTGAGGCGCTCCACCCAGGGGCGCTGCACCGAGCGTCCCCCGCGCCGAACCCATTCTTCCGGGGGCCGGACCATCACCGTACCGGCACCGCCGGAGCGCGCGAATTCACCGACGACAGTGCGTCGCAAACCCTCACCGATGGAGACAATACCGATGACGGAGGCGACACCGATGACGATGCCGAGAAGCGTGAGTACGGAGCGCAGCTTGTTGGCGCGCAGTTGGGTCAGACCGACAAAGATCGTTTCGAAAAGGACCATGATGGCTGGACCCTGTTACTCGTCGTCCCCGCTGCTCTCGGCCTCGGCGAGGGTCTGCTTCTCTTTGATCTTGCTGGCAATCATTTCGGGATCGGCGGCGATGCGATCACCCGCCACCAGTCCGGAGAGTATCTCAATACGTGTCGATGTCTCGAGGCCGATCTCCAGGGCGACCTCCTCGAAGCGCTCGAGGACGAACTCTTCCGCTGGCGCTTTTTTGGCGGCGGCGGCAGCGAGAGCCGTTGTGTCAACTGCAACCGTGTCCGCTGCAGCGGCCATCACGAGCATGGAGTCACCCTGTGTTGTGTCGCTGGCGGCGCTGTCGACTGCCGCGCTGTCGGGGTGTACAACGTAGGTAATGAAGCGTCCCCGCCGCCCCTTGTTCTGCGTTTCACCATCCTCTTCGCCATCGAAGCGTTCGATGACGGCTTCAATGGGCAGGAACAGCACACTGTCTCGTCGGCTGAAGATGATGTCGATGTCGCAGGACATGCCCTGGCGCAAGCGCGGATCGTGGTCGACGACTTCGATCTCGGTATCAAACGTGACGATGGGGCTGCCCTGTCGCTTGAGGCCGACCGGCGCGATCCAGCGCACGCGTCCTGCGTACGTCGTATCGGGGTAGGCATCGACGACGATGTCGACATCCTGATGGAGTTCGAGCTTGGCAATATCGATCTCGGCAATGTCGCCACGCACGATCATCTGACTGGGATCGCCGATCTCGAACATGACCGTGCCCCCGGAAAGACCAGAGAGTCCCGAGGCGACGACCTCACCCATCTCGACACCACGTCGGATGACGATGCCACTGATCGGTGCCTGCACCCGGATCTCATCCATCTGCAACGGGCCCGCCGAAGAGGAATTTCTGCCTTGGCCCGCACGTGGGTTCAGGTTGGCCTTGGTCTCAAGGATTTCCAGTTCCAGATGGGCCAGGCGCAGATCGTTATGGGCCCGCGTGAGGCGCATCTGCGCATCTTCGTACTGTGAGGTCGGCAGCATCTTGCTGTCGTACAAGGCCTTCTGCCGCGCCAGGTCGCGTTCCTGCTCCTGCACCGATAGTTGGCCGCGCTCGACGGCGGAGCGTTTCTGGTACAGTTGCAGCGATTGGTTCGGGTCGGGCTCGATGATGGCAAGCAACTGACCTGCCACCACGTGATCACCAGCCTCGATGGGCAGTTGGCGGACCTCACCGGCGATGGTCGATTTCACCTCGACAGTGCGGACGAGTTCGATCGTCCCGGTATCGGCAAGCTTGTCGACGAGGTTGCCGCGCCCCACCTCGATTGCGGCGAAGGTCTCCGCCGGCTCCTCCTTCTTCAGAGCGAGCCAGGAAAAACCCCCGATGCTGCCGCCAAGAACGAGGAAGATGAGAAGTTTGAAGCCCCAGCCTCGTTTTCGCCGCCGTCGTGGTGCTGCTTCGGTCAAGATCACATCCCCGGCATGAGACCGGCCATGGCGCCGGCGGCGGCAAGGTACAGGACCCAGATGGCGAACAGAATGCCCAGGGTTTTGCCAAGCCCGGCACGGGAAAGGATCGCCAGGCCAATGCCAGTAACCACAACCTGCCAGATCATGAAGACGTCGATGCCGTTGATTACACGTCCCGTATATGTGGCCAGCATGTCCTTGTCGAGCAACAGCCCGGGACCTAGAGTGATCAATATCGATTCCCGCGCCTGACGGATCGGTGTGAGCACGATGTTCTGCGGCACCGTGATGAGCATCGTATAGGCCTGGAGCGACAGCATCTGGCCGTAGGAGATGCTGCCACCGAGGCCGAAACGGCCGATCAGCAACAATACCCCGGCAAAAATGAAGGCCATGACGAAGGTCATGACGGGAACCATGACCAGCGTTGCTGTCTGCGTGACGCCCGACACCTTCTTCATCATCTCCCGCTGCTGCGCCACCTGCTCTGGCGTCATGTCCTGCGCCGCCGCCATCTCCGACATGGCTTTCGTCTGCATCTTCTGCACAAGGGGCTGGGTCATATACGTTGAGCCCAAGCCGACGATGGCGACAAGCAGGATCGGAATGACCCAATCCATGCGGGAATGGCCCCGTTGCACCGCCTCAAAGGTCTCGGCGGGGGCGTAGAAGACTCGGATGATACGGCCCACGAGGCCGACGCCCGCCTGCATACTGTCTGTTGCTTCCATGGTCTCCTCCATATCCCTTGAATGGGCCATCCTGCCACAGGCAACTCTCGAGTGAAGTGAACCACGAAAGTGTGGACTATGGCAAGAGATACTACCAGGTGCGTTCCTTCAGTAACTCTTGAATTGCCGCGCGGGGCACGGACAAGTCGTCCTGGTGCTCATCGAGCCAACCGGAAAAA
>CALFPI010000403.1 GCA_937919035.1 uncultured Gemmatimonadaceae bacterium | reverse complement strand
ACCACCGAAGAAAATCATCAACAGCACCCAACTCACGAGTACCCGCGCCCGATGATACGCTCCACGCGGCTTGCGCGGATGGATCTTCAGGCGCTTCCCGTCGGGCGTGACGTTGCCCAGGTGATCCCGGAAGTTCTCCTCGTAAGCAGAGCGCTCCCGCGTGCTGGTTTGGGCCATCGTGGGCGGACCTTCAGGTGCTTTCGCGGTCGATACGCAGTACTTCACCGACAAGCAAAGCCGAGGCAGCACAGAGCACGGCGAGGATGCCAAGCAACAGATCCTGTCCGATCACACCTTTGATGGCGGAGCGTGGCACGCGGTAGCCAGCCTCCGCCATCTCGGTGAGAAACTCCTGATGCGGGGTCGGCCCCATATTCGACAAGTGGTAGTAGAGCAGGTAGACGACGGCGAAAGCGATGGTGAAGTAGAACCCGTTCAACCACCATTGCGGCAAATCGTTGTCGAGTTCCTGGATGCCATCGTACTCATGCCCGTGGATGATCTGGCCCTGTTGTGCTTCACTCATGATGACTTGCCTCCATTCTCTTTCGGCGCAGCCGATTCCCCTTCCTGATCCAGCGGCAAGCGGGCCAGCCGCTGCAGCCGTTCACCGTCGGCCATTACGTACCAGGCCGTCAACCCCACGAAGAAGCAGAAAAAGATCAGCAGCGAGATGATCGGGTAGATCTCGATCCCTTCGATCGAACGCAGAACTTCCTTATACATGAGGTCTGTATCCTGATGTTGTGGGCACTTGTGCTACCATGTCTGGGCTTCACACAGCGACGCCCGACTGGGATCGGCTCCCTTCGCCCGTGCCGGATTGGAGCCCTGCTGCGAGATGAGATAGCTGGCCACTTGCTGCAGTTGCTGTTCGGTGAGCGACTTGCCGCTGCCGTAGGGCAACATGCCTTTCTGCTGGAAGCCGCTCTTGACGTTGCTCATGATCTCGGCCACTGTGCAACCGTGGAGCCAGTAGTTGTCTGTCAGGTTCGGCCCCACCTGGCCACCGAGGTCGAGGCGATGACAGGTGTAGCACAGGCTGCGCTGTGATTGGAAGATCTCTTTCCCGGCGGCAAGATCCATCTCTTCAACCAGCAGCTGGGCACCCTCGAAGCCCGGACCTTGTTCGATCTTCGTCATCAATGCTTCCAGTTCAGCCATGTACTCAGCGTCGCCGCGAATGTCGGTGCCGAGTCGCTGCAGGTAGCCGATGAGGGCGACGATCTGCCTGTCCGCCGGCACGACCATGCCACTCTCCGACAGATTGGCCGCAATGGTCTGCGCCTGGGCCTTCAGGTCGGCAGCAGCCTGCATCTCGTAGCCATCCTCGTACGGTACACCGAGAGTGCGCATGGCAGCGATCTTGGCTTCGATCAGCGAATCATCGAGCTGGTTCTCGAACAACCACGGATAGGCGGGCATGATCGAACCGGGAGAGGTCGCCTGCGGATCCTGCATGTGCAGTGCGTGCCACGAGTCCGGGTACTTGCCGCCGATGCGATGCAGGTCCGGGCCGGTGCGTTTGGAGCCCCAGAGAAAGGGGTGATCATAGACAAACTCACCCGCCTTGGAATAGTCCCCGTAGCGTTCCACTTCCGAACGGAAGGGACGGATCATCTGCGAGTGGCAGCCGACGCACCCTTCGGCGATGTAGACATCCCGTCCTTCCAGTTCCAGCGGCGTGTACGGCTTGACGGCGGCGATGGTCGGTATGTTGGACTCGATGAGAGCCGTCGGCACGTATTCGATGATGCCACCGATGAGCACGGCCACCAGTGTCAGCAGGGCGAACTGCGTCGGTCGGCCTTCCAGCCAGCGATGCAGGCTGGTCTCCCGGTGCAGGCGAGCCTCCGGCAATGGTGCGTGACGATCTTCTTCACTGGCCAGCAGACTGCCCTGCCGGGCGGTGGCCCACAGGTTGATGACGGCCAGCAACCCACCGGTGAGATACAGCCCGCCACCGACGGCACGCAGCGCGTACATCGGAATGATCTGGGTTACCGTCTCCAGGAAGTTCGGATACCGCAACAGGCCTTCTTCCGTGAACTCTTTCCACATCAGGCTCTGCGTGATCCCGCCGAAATACATCGACAGGACGTAGAACATGATCCCAAGCGTTGCCGCCCAGAAATGCACGTTCGCCAGCTTCACCGAATACAGCCCCGTGCGGTAGATGCGCGGGATGATGTAGTAGAGCATGGCGAAGCTGAGTCCACCGTTCCACGCCAGCGCACCCATGTGCACATGGCCGATCGTGTAGTCTGTGTAGTGCGTGAGGGCGTTGACGTTCTTCAACGCCATCATCGGCCCCTCGAAGGTTGACATGCCGTACGCCGTCACCCCAACGACGAAGAACTTGAGCACCGGACTCTCGCGCACCGTGTCCCAGGCCCCGCGCAGGGTCAGCAGCCCGTTGATCATACCGCCCCACGAGGGCGCGATGAGCATGATGGAGAAGACCACACCAAGCGACTGGGCCCAGTCGGGCAGAGCGGTGTACAACAGATGATGGGGCCCGGCCCAGATGTAGAGAAACACCAGTGCCCAGAAGTGGATGATCGACAGGCGGTAGGAGAACACCGGCCGGTTCGCCACTTTGGGAATGAAGTAGTACATGATCCCGAGAAACGGCGTGGTCAGAAAAAAGGCGACGGCGTTGTGCCCATACCACCACTGCACCAGCGCATCCTGCACGCCGGCGTACAACGAATAACTCTTGAACAGGCTGACGGGGAGTTCGAAGGAATTGACGATATGCAGCACGGCAACGGTGATGAACGTCGCCAGGTAGAACCAGATCGCCACGTACATGTGGCGCACGCGGCGCGTATAGATCGTGCCCAGCATGTTGACGCCGAAGACGACCCAGACCAGAGTGATGGCGATGTCTATGGGCCATTCGAGCTCAGCGTACTCCTTGCTCGTGGTGATGCCCTGCGTCAGCGTCAGCACAGCTGCGACAATGATCGCCTGCCAGCCCCAGAAATGGACCTTGCTCAGCCCCCGATTCCACATGGGCGCCTTGCACAGACGTGGCAGGGAGTAGTAGATCCCGAAGAAAATGGCGTTGCCGGCGAAGGCAAAGATCACGGCATTGGTATGCAACGGCCGCAGTCTGCCATAGGACAACTCCGGGACGAAGCCGAGGAAGTCGGGGTAGACGAGTTTGAGGGCGACGATGAGGCCCACCAGGAAACCGACAATGCCCCAAACAATGGTGGCGACGCCGAAGTCGCGCACCGTACGGTTGTCGTAGTGAAATACATCCGGTGGCTGCATCGAGACGCTGCTACCTGGAACATCATTGGTCACAGGGATTCCTCCTCACCTGAATCACTTTGGAGTGCTGTCTGTTCGTCGAAAAGCATGCGCATGGCGGGGGTGCAGGTGTCGTGGTATTGATTGGTACGCAGGGCCCACAGAAACGCGGCGAGAAAGAGGAGGGCAACGGCCAGGCTGAAGCCAATGAGCATGTAGAGTGCGCTCATCGTGCAATCCCCGTCCATCGCGCCGCCAGACGCGTAGCGACAGTCGTGAAGGCGATGACGCTGACCGAGCTGACGGGCATCAGCAGGGCGCTCACCAGCGGTGACAACGCCCCGCTTACAGCGTAGCTCAGGCCGATCAGATTGTACAGCAGGGATAGCGCGAAACTGCTGGCGACAATGACCAGGCAGACCCGGGCGAAGCGCAGGAAGACAGGCAGACGCGCCAGGCGATCGGCCTGCAGAATGCCGTCACACGCCGGCGAAAAAGCGGCGACGTCATCGCTGACGGCCAGGCCGACGCTGCTCTGCTTCAGAGCCCCGGCATCATTGAGACCATCACCGACCATGAGCACTCGTTGCCTTCGTTCCAGGTCTTCAACAAAATGCAGCTTGGCTTGCGGTGACTGGGCAAAGCGCATCCGGTCGTCGGCACCAAAGAGCGGCAGCAAGCGGCTGCGCTCGCGATCATTGTCCCCGGAGAGCAGGTAGAGGGGTAGTCGCAGGCGCAACTGTGCGAGGGATTCGGTCACACCCGTGCGATAGCTGTTGCCGAGATGGAAGGCGCCGCGACAACTGTTGCCGATGGCGACGTACACGGCCGTCTCGGCCCGGACCGCCTCGGTTGACACGTCGACGACGCCCTGACGTTCGAGCCACACCCGGGAACCGACGCAGATGGGGGCCCCATCGATCCGGGCGCACAGACCAAAGCCCGGCACTTCCTCGTAGTCGATTACTCGGGGCAACGCCACATCGACCGGCAGGCTCGCGCAGATCCTGCGGCTGAGAGGATGGACCGAATTGGTCAGCAGCGACGCCAGCTGCCGGCCCTCTGCAGAGGTCAGGGGCACGCCGTCAAATACGACATCGCTGTCCCCTGGCGTCGTGAGTGTACCGGTCTTGTCAAAGACGACGGCAGAGATACGCGCCAGGCGCTCCACGACGGCGCCGTCGCGCAGAAACAAGCCGGCTCGCGCCAGCAGGTTGAGGGCCGTGCCTGTGGTGAAGGGCGTCGACAGCGCCAGCGCGCAGGGGCAGGCTACGATGAGAACGGACGTGACGGCATGCGCCGCCAGTGATGGATCCACGTGGAGCCAGTAGGCCGCCGTCGCCGCGGCGATCAGCAGCACCCCCCCGGTGAACCAACGGCTGATTCGATTGGCCAGGCTCGACAGGTCCTCAGCTTTCGGCGTGTGGAATGATTGCTGGTTCCACAGTCGCGTCAGATAACTCTGTGAGACCCCACGTAACACATCCAGCTCGATGGCAGCACCGGCGACGCGGCCGCCGGCCCAGACCACATCGCCACGTTCGGCCTCTACAAGGTCGGACTCACCCGTCACGTAACTGAAATCGATGCGGCCATGGGGTGACAGCAGGCGGCTGTCGGCTGGGATCAGTTCACCATTGCGGGCGATCAGATGCTGTCCGGGCTGCAACGCAGCCACGGCGACAGTGCGCTCATGTTCTCCGTCGCGCACGTTCACGGCCAGCGGAAAGTACGAGCGGTAGTCACGCTCAAAGGACAGGGCCACGAAGCTGTTGCGCTGAAACAGTCGGCCCAGAAGCAGGAAGAACACGAAGCCGGTGAAGGAGTCCATGTACCCGGGCCCGCTTGCCGTGAGGATGTCGACCAGGCTGCGGCCGAAGAGCACGCAGATGCCAAGAGCAATGGGCACATCAATGGTGATCGTCCGGCGCACCAGCACCCGCCAGGCACCGACGAGAAAATCCGTGGCGGCGTAGAACATCACCGGCAGGGCCAGCACCAGGTTCAACAGCGTAAACAGGCCTCTCCAGGCGTCGCTCAGATCGCCAGGGTTGGCGAAATACTCCGGCAGACTGAAGAGCATGGCGTTGCCGAAACAGAAACCGGCGACACCGATCCGGCGGATCAGAGGATCACCTGCGAGACGGACTGCAGGTGCCGAGCCAAGCGTGATCTCAGGTTCGTAACCGATTCCTGCCAGTCCCTCCACCAGCTGGCGCAGGCTCAGCGCCGCCACATTCCACACAAGGGCCAATTCACGACGGAGAAAGTCGACTTCACTGCTGCGGACACCCGGTTGCAGTCGCTGCAGGTTTTCCAGCAGCCAGACACAGGACGCGCAATGAATCTGTGGCAGGCGCAGCGTGGCCCGCGCTGTTTGACCGTCGTTGAAATCCAGCAATTGGGCTTGCAGTTGGGGGTCGTCCAGGTAGGCAAAACGCTCGACACCGGGCGGCGCAGCGGGCGTAGGCGGTGGCGTGCCCGGGTGAGAATCCAGCAGGTAGTACTGCTGCAGACCGGATTGCTGCAGGATTTCATAGACCGTACGACAGCCGAGACAGCAGAAGGAATGCGGTCCGGCCGCGATGCTCCCGTCGGCACAGGGAAGCCCGCAGTGGTAGCAGCCGATCGACACGCTGTTGTTGGGAGAGATCGCTTTCACGGAGACACAGGAGCAAGGCGAGTACCAACCCCTGCCGACTGGTGAAAGGGCGCCGGACAACACCCCATCAGATCACCATAACAGGCTGTAAAAACAAAGGGTAATGGGATGTAGAAATGCCATATGTGGGTCCCGTAAGACCTCGGAGCTCCACGACAGACTGAGACAAAGATGTCCCACAGGGGCTCTGTGGACGCATGCTGAGACACATGCGTCTCATTGTCGTGTTCACACCATTTGGCAGGCAGCAGACTGTCGGTCGCGTCTGTGCCATGCCAACGATGTACCGCCGGATCTGACCTTCACTTGCCCCAGGGCGTAACGGCTTGCTTCAATTGCTCGTACCCCTGGAGGAATCCAGGCCGTTCCCCGCTGTAGACCTTGTCAAAGGTTGCCAGGGCTTCATCGAGCCATGCACGCAGGGTCTCATTCCCCGGATTTGCGTCGATATAGGCATCACGCACGAGAACAAAGTGGATCCGCGGGTCGTACGGCTTCTTGCTGCCCCCCATCGATTCATCACCATCAAGCAGGCGCAGCAACATGGCATCCGCCGAACCCAGGGTCTGCTCGTGAATCGGTGGACCATCCATCCGATACATAACCGACGTCATGTCTCGACCGTTACCGGTGGTGTAGCCCATCTCGGACCAGAGGTCCCGCATCGACGCCTGGGCGCCGACCTTGTCGATGACGATCTGACCGAAGTGACGCAAGGGATCTGAAACATCCGCCAGCAGGTCGGTGAGGCGGTCGCCATCCAGATCGGTCGCCAGCACGATGACATCTTGCTTGTCGATCAGGTCCCACAGCAACAGGCCGTAGTTGGTGTCAGCAATGTGTTGCTCGACGCGCCCCCCCCATTCTTCCATGCCGGCCTTGAAGTCGGCGGGCAGCAGGGCGATGATGCGATCAACACGCTCACGATGCTCCTCGTAGGCGTCCACGGCGTACTTGCGACCGACCTCGAACTTGGTCCCCTGCAGCATCCACGACAGCAGTCCGGCGTTGATGCCATCCTCCATGGCCTGTGTCGGCTTGAAGGCGACGCGTCCCAGCTTGCGTGTTTCGTGCACCATCTGCAGAAACCGTCGGTTGGCGTAGGCCATCTGCACGCCAGGCGTGTTCATCTCGGAGTGCACGATGCCGCTGTCGGCAGACACATCGAACTTTGCCTTGTCCTGCGAGTACGGCAGGCATGGCATGCAGCGTACGACGGTGATCGTGCCGTAGGGACGCACGTTGCAGTAGACGCCGGCCTGCGTGCGCAGAGGCGCATTGCCGGATTTTCCCATGACCACGACCTTGCCACCCTTGCCGTCGTTGACCCAGGCATCACCCGCCGTCGACCACTTGATGGACGTGCACGGCATATTTCCGAACCAGCTCAGGGGCGCAAGCTTCAGGTCGTGACGGTACTGTGCCCACATGGGCACGGCGTAGTAGGGCAGCCCGAGAACATCGATGGCGGCGATCGTGCCCAGCAGCGCGTAGGCGTCCGTCAGAGAGTGGGCCACCGGCTGGATCTGACCATCATGGTGGCCACCTTGCCAGATGACGGCCTCCGGATGCCCGGCAGGGCGTACGTCGGTGGGGTCGAACAATCCCTCCAAAAGGCCGAAGAGATCGCCTCCGTCGGCTTCAGTACGAGCGATATTGAGCAGATCGAGCATGGTGTCGGGCTCCGGGTTTTTCGGCCGTAAGTCGTTGCTGCGTCGTAGGATGTTTGATCATGAACCTGCAAAAAAGCTAACGGAGATGCCGCATTGCGGCAAACGCAACCTACCCGCACTCGAGGGCGCGACGGCGGCGGCGAAGGGTGGCAATACCGCGTCACTGAGGGTCCACGAGGGGCACGACAACACTTGTCAGGTTCCGCGATCCTTAGTATGTTCGAGGCTTGATCAAAAACTTTATAGCACTCTCTGAGTCTGAGTGCTACATCCAGAGCGTTCGAACAGAACTTCGATACAGTTGCGGCATGTTTATCTGTCGTAACTTTCTCCCTTACAACTCTTTAGGAGGAATCATACATGGCTGCCAAACAGCTTGATTTCGACATTTCGGCCCGTGAAAAACTCGCCAGAGGTGTTGATCGGCTTGCCAACACTGTCAAGGTGACACTCGGCCCGAAGGGCCGCAACGTCGTCCTGGACAAAAAATTCGGCTCCCCCACGGTGACCAAGGACGGCGTCACCGTCGCCAAGGAAATCGAACTCAAAGACCCCTTTGAGAACATGGGCGCACAGATGGTGCGCGAAGTCGCCTCCAAGACATCTGATGTCGCTGGCGACGGCACCACCACCGCCACCGTGTTCGCTCAGGCGATCTTCCGTGAAGGCCTCAAGAACGTCACAGCAGGCGCCAATCCCATGGACCTGAAGCGTGGCATCGACGCAGCTGTGAGCGCCGTCGTGGGCAGCATCCGCAAGATGGCCAAAGAGGTAAAGAGCCACGAGGAAATCGCTCAGGTTGCCCGTACTTCGGCCAACAATGATCAGGCGATTGGCGATCTCATTGCTGACGCCATGGACCGGGTCGGCAAGGATGGGGTCATCACCGTCGAAGAGGCCAAGTCGATGGATACCACCCTCGAAGTCGTCGAGGGCATGCAGTTCGACCGTGGCTACCTGTCGCCGTATTTCGTCACGGACCAGGAGACCATGGAGGCCATCCTCGAAGAGGCCTACATCCTGATCTTCGACAAGAAAATCTCCAACATGCGCGAGCTCGTCCCCGTGCTCGAAAAGATCGCTCAGCTCGGCAAGCCGCTGCTGATCATCGCCGAGGACATTGAGGGCGAAGCCCTGGCGACACTCGTCGTCAACAAGCTGCGTGGCACTCTGCGTGTGGCCGCCGTCAAGGCACCTGGTTTCGGTGACCGCCGCAAGGCCATGCTCGAGGACATCGCAATCCTCACCGGTGGCCGCGTGATCTCCGAAGAGACGGGCCTGAAGCTGGAGAACACCTCCCTGGAGGATCTGGGTCGGGCCAAGCGCATCACCCTCGACAAGGACAACACGACCATCATCGAGGGCGGCGGCAAGCCTGCCGACATCAAGGGTCGCGTCGGTCAGATTCGTCAGCAGATTGAAGAGACCACGTCCGATTACGACGGTGAGAAGCTCCAGGAGCGTCTGGCCAAGCTCGCCGGTGGTGTCGCCGTCGTTCACGTCGGCGCTTTCACCGAGTCGGAAATGAAGGAGAAGAAGGCCCGTGTCGAGGACGCCCTGCATGCCGCACGCGCTGCGGTGGAAGAGGGCGTTGTTCCTGGTGGTGGTGTCGTCTTCATCCGCGCCATCAAAGCCCTCGACGGCCTCAAGCTCGAAGGTGACCAGGCGACGGGTGCCAACATCATCCGCCGCTCCCTCGAGGAGCCGCTGCGGCAGATTTCGGCCAATGCCGGTGTCGAGGGTGCCATCGTTGTGCAGAACGTCGCCAGCAAGACCGGCGCCTATGGCTACAACGCTCTGACCGACGTCTACGAAGACCTGATCAAGGCCGGCATCACGGATCCGGCCAAAGTCTCTCGTACCGCTCTGGAGAACGGTGCCAGCATCGCCAGCCTGTTGCTGACGACGGAAGCACTCATCGCCGAGATTCCCGTTGTGGCGCCGCCGGCTCCGGCAGGCCCTCCGGGCGGCGACATGTACTAAGAGACAGCGGGTCGGCCCGTCGCCGGCCCGCGTCTTCTGGCGCAGCCAGAAAACGCAACAAAACAAGGGGGTCCGCTGACATCAGCGGACCCCCTTGTTTGTTTTTATTCGGCGGCTCAGGTTGGCGCGACGGTAGCTTCGGGCACCTCGATCATGGCCCCCTCTTCAACGATCAAATGGGGGGTCTCCACACTTCCGCGCATTCGTGCTGTCGGGCCAAAATGGACCCACTCCCGCGCCCGAATGGTACCGATCACGGTGCCGTGGATTTCGGCACTGCCAACTTCGATGATAGCCGACTCCAATTCGCCACCATCACTGACGAGAAGGGATGTCGGTGTCGTCACGTGTCCACGAAAGATCCCGTCAACCTGGATGCCGTGGTCGATCTCGAGGCTACCCTCCAGCAGGCTGCCGTGGCCGATAATCGTGTGGACGTCGCTGGCGCTCATAACCACAGCGACCGAAAGTCGACCGTTCGATCCCGCCCGTTCTCTGAGATGGTGAAGCGCACACCCGGCGTCGCCCCGTTGCGCGGCCAACCCAGCAGACCGAGCGGTTGCGCCTTCTGGACAAAGCTGTTGACCTCGACGATGAGCGTGCCAATACCGGAGTAACGACTCTGCACGCCATTGCCATGGTCGACAAGGACAGTGTAGCCAAGGTCCCGATCATAACCGACGCGTTCGACCAGACCGGCGGCCGTGACCAGCACAAGGCTTCCCTGTGGCGCTTCAAGCAATACGCCCTTGTCGAGAGCCCGCCAACTCGACAGCACCACGGGTGACATGGTCGGCACGGTCCGCAGGCCCCCGAGTTCCAGTCGCCGCTGGATGGAGATGAACTGCTCACGAGTGCGACTGGTGCGCACTGGGACGATCCGCGTATTCAACCCTACAGCCTCTGCCGCCATGCTGCGCAATTTGAGATTGCTCTGCTCCAGGCCGACCAGGACGTTTTCGAGCTCTTCGATCAGCGTGACTTCCTCGGCTAGAATCGCCTTGTCACGCTGCAGGCGCTCGACCTGCTGCGTCAGGTACTCGTTCGCCATCCAACTGCGCAGACCGACACCGAGCAGGCCCACGATACTGATCGCCAGGATCAGGCATACCCAGATCAGCATGCGAGGAACCTTGAACTCGTAGGTACCACCCCCCTCTTCAGGGATGATCAACAGGGTGACGCGACGACCGGGAATCATTCTGATTCTTCTGTTTCAGCCGAGGATGTCGAGCAATGAGCCGAGCATATCGTCCGTGGTCCGCACGACGTTGGCCAGGGCGCCCGTGCTGTGCAGCGTCGAGATCTGGGCCACCGAGTACTCTACAGCCGCCGACGACGCACCGCGCCGCCGCTCAACCCGCCCTTCCATGTGGGGCTCGACGCCACGACCATCCGCATGCTCGCTGCCGATGGTGCGCAGGACCACGCTCTCCGGTGTCGTCAGATTGGCCGTGTTGTGTGCCGTTGCACGCTGGCGGCCATCTGCGTGTCGCAGACCTGAAGCGGCGGTATGGAGGGCGATCTGCATAGGCAGCAAACATACTGCACGGCCGTGCCTGGGGCCAAGGTGGCCCCAGGCCCTGATCAGATACCGAATACGCCCCGACGCAGGGCGACGAAGAAGGCAGCTTCCCGTTCGACAGCGGCGGCAAAGTCGCCCTTGTCGACATCGAATTCGCAATGGATGGAGGCGGGTCCGGTGTAGTCCATTGCGTGCAGGCACTCGAAGGCTGCCGTGAAATCCGTCATCCCCAGGCCCGCTTCGACAACGTGCCGTGTCTTGCGACCATGGCCGTTGACTGGCTCTCGCTGCAGCAGAAAGTCCTTCAGTGATACGGCCGACAGATGCTCCTTCTGCATGGCAACGGCCACGGCAAATTCCTCCCCTTCCCCGGTGAGATGTCCGGTATCGAGGTAGGCCCCGACACCCCGCGCATCCAGACCCCGCAGCAGATGCGCCAGCATGCCGGAGTTCAGACCCATGCAGCGGTTTGAATGCGTGTGGTAGACAACCTGCACACCATGGCTTTGCGCTTTCGTGCTCCATGCTGCCAGCTTGGCTCGGCAATCATCAACGGCGGCCCAGTAATCGCTGCTCAGATCGAGCTTGAAGTAACCCAGCTTCACCCGCGGAACACCGGCGCTGGCGATCGCCGCCAGCAGTGGATCGACACCTGCTGCTGTGGGATCCACCAGGTCGGTATTGGCCGTGATCATCGGGATATCGAGACCACGCGCGCGCAGCGTTGCCGCCGCCTGCGGCAACGCCTCACCAACATTGCCGGGATGCACGGGATGCCCCGGGCGTACCGCAAGGTCATACCCGTCGATACCGAGACGCTCCGCCAGATCCGCCAATTCGTCGATGCTGCAATCTTTTAGCATCTTGGAGAACAGGATCAGTTTCATCTTTGGATCTCTCGCTTTCGATCTCACCTGAACAGGAGTCATAGCAACGTGATTCGTCTGTTATGTGTCGGCCTCGGGGGCATGGGCCACCACGACTGGAATGCCGCCATCGATTGCGGCGGCTTCACCGCCGTCGGCGGCGTTGAGCTCGACGATGCCGCTCGAGCAAAGTTTGCCGAAAAAACCGGCGCCCCCACATTCACCAGCCTCGAGCAAGCCCTCACCCGCGTCGACGCCGACGCCGCCCTCATCGCCACACCGGACCGCTTCCACGCACCCCTGACAATGCAGGCCCTCGACGCAGGTCTGGATGTCATCTGCGAAAAACCCATGGCCGAGAACCTGCGTGATGCGGCCCGCATGCACTTCAATGCTGTCGAGCGGGGCCGCATGCTGATGATTCATCATCAACTGCGCTGGCATCCACTGCATCATGAGGCCCACCGTCGGATTGCTGCCGGCGACATCGGCCGAGTGCGGCGCCTTGACTTCCATTTTGCGGTGCATTCCGATGTCTGTCGCACGGGCTACCGCAGCCAGTTGCCCCATCTGATTCTGCAGGATCTGGCCATCCATCACTTCGACCTGATCCGCTATCTCAGTGGCCAGGAGTGTGACAGTCTCTACGTGCGTGACTGGCCGAGCCCGGAGGCCGGCGTCGAGATCACGGCCGCGACCGATGCCATCGCCATCCTCAATATGGGCGGCCCTGTGACGGTGAGTTACACAGCCTCCATTCGTGAGTTGCTCGATCCGGTGGGGTATGTCTGCACAGCCCACATCCATGGCACCGAAGGCGAACTTGCCATCGATGGCGACGTACTGCGCCTGCAGACCCGCGCCGGTCACGCCACCGGCAGCGAACCGCTGACGATCGAACCGGTGGCACCCGATCCGGGCACATGGGCCGCCTTTGCCCGGGCTTTGCAGACACGGGAGCCGGCACTGACACACAGTGCCGACAATCTGAACTCGCTGGCCATGCTGTTTGCCGCCATCGAGTCGGCTGAGACAGGAACCATTGCGCATCCCGTCAGGGACTGGCCGGCACTGCTGGCGGGCTGAGGCGCACTGGCAGCGACTGCGCCACAACGGTGGATACGAGTCGATTGCCTCCGCCGCTGCGGGCTTGACCGGCCGCTGCGCGACAGACACCGCCGTCGACGCCGTGGTCACCGGAAGGACAGCGACGCCCACTGCGCTGGTGACGACACTACGGTTTCGGGTGCCTGCAGGGATCTGGCCATGTGACCGACTTCGCTGCGCATCGTGGACTGCCGGGCGTCCTGATAGCGCCAGTCACAACTCCAGCGAATCGTGTCGGTACCATTGGGCAGGCCGCGGTGGTAGAGCATGTTGCTGAACAGCACCACGTCGCCCGGGTCACACTCGACATCGATGGCATGTGCCTGTTGGGCGGCGATTTCGGCGGCGCTGATCTCGAGATAGTGCTGGCGCCGTTCGTGTCTTGCCAGACCGAGGCGGTGGGACTTCGGCACGAACTGCATGCAGCCATTGGCGCGGCGCGCCGGCACCAGCGGCGCCCAGACATTGACCATACGCAGAGCGTCCACGCTTTGCCCGGCGGCCGTATCGTCGCGCCCGTGCGGGCCGCTGGCCGTATATCCAGCATCCTGGTGCCATAACACTTCCGTCGCCGCATCCTGCGGAAACTTGGGGCGCACCGTGTAGTTGGGATACAAGCGGATCTCGGACACCCCCAGCAGACGTTCGACGACGTCGACGACAGCTGGAAAAAAGAACAGTTCGAACATGCCTTCCCAGTGGAGCTCGCGCCGCAGGCTGTTCGGTGCCCGCTCCATGTGCCCCGCATACAGACAGGCCAATCGACGCACAAAGCTTTGCTCGGCATATGCCTGCTGCAGCAGACCGTCGGCGAGCAGGGCCGTTGCCTGCTCATCCACCCAACGCTCCAGGTCGTTGCCCACTGCGCGCAACACCACATCCGGCAACAGGCCCCGCAGCACGACATAGCCCTGCTCGTTGAACTCCTGTTCGATGGTGTCCAGTTGCATGTCAGTCAAAATCCGCATCGCTGCCAAAAAGCACCGGACTGAAGGCCCGATCCTGCAGATGTGACACGTAGTAGTTGTCGTTCCCCGCGATGGGCCGCACCTGCTCTGTACGCAAGTGAACAGCGATGCTGCAACGTGCCGCGCCCGAGACATTGGGGCCGCTGCCGTGGTAGGTGAGGCAGTGGTGGAAACTGACCCCGCCCGCAGCCAGCAGGGCGGGTGCCTCCGCCCAGGTCTGTCCATCCGGCACCGGGATTTGCTGCCGTTGGGCGGCATGATCCTTGCCAAAGAAGTCACCGGTGTCGAGAAACCCCCAGCGGTGTGATCCGGGCACGAACAGCATGGGGCCACTGGCTGCCGTCACGTCGCTCAGAGCGATCCACATGGTGAACAGGCCCTCCGGCTGCTGCCAGTAGCGCCAGTACTGCCGATCCTGATGCCAGCCAACATTTCCCCGTTGTGCCGACGCGGGCGGTTTGATGAGCAACTGTGACGCCCACACCTGCGCCGCCCGCGCCCCGGTGACCTCTGCCGCCAGTGCGCCGAAGGCCGGATGACAGATCAATGCATGCAGATCCGGATCGGCCAGGTGGGCATCGTTGATCTTGCACAGTACCGTCGGATCGTAGCCCGGATGGGAGGACGGCGGTTGACCGGTAGCAAAGCTGCCATCCCGCACAGCCACCATCGCCGCCTGTGCCGCAGCCAGCACATCCGGCGGAATGACGGCGGCAGCATGACGACGGAAGCCGTCGCGAAGATAGGAGTCCGTCATGCGTCAGCCGCCAGGGTCAACGTCGGGCGGCCGCCGAGTCCGTGGATGACAGGCACAGTCTTTTCCTTGGCACCACCGGGTTTCGGGCGGTAGCGGACGGTGGGCGGAAAATAGGCGTAGAGCGCGGTGTGCCGTGGCCTGGGGCTGTTGTTTGGACCGGAACCGTGCACGACGAGGCTGTGAAACAGCAGCGCGCTGCCCGCCGTCAACGGCACCGAGGTCAGGCGGCTCAGGTCGAGGTCGTCCCGTTGGGTCAGGGGCTTGTCCTTGTCCTGGGCGATCAGACCCCAGTCCTGCATCCCCCACTTGTGGCTCTCGGGAATGACCTGGATACAACCATTGTCGGCAGCACTGTCGTTCAAGGCGATGCTCACAGTGACCAGCGAGGGTGGGTCCATGGGCCAGTACGCCGAGTCCTGGTGAAAGGCATGAACCGAGCCGTGCAAGGCAGGTTTCAGCATGAGTGTGCTGCGGAACAGCAGCAGGTCATCCCCCAGAAGCATGCGTACGGTGTTGATCAACTTCGGGTGTGCCGCCAGATCTCGGAAAATATCAGAGTAGTCCCGCGTCTCCTCGATCTTGCGCAACAGTGGCGTAGCCAGCGCATTCCGGGCCGTCACATCCGCATATGGTTCGAGTTGGAAATTGTGCCGCTGGGGATCGTCTGCTGCAAGCGACCCGGCGAACCGGTGGAGACGAGCGATCTCGGTCTCACAGGTGTCGACTTCGGCGGCGGTCATGAAATCTTCCAGCACCAGATATCCCTGGTCCTCGAAGAAGGCTCGCTGCTCTTCGGCGGTCATGAAAGCTCTCGGGAATTGTGGTCTTTCGGCGTGGACAGCCGGGGCACGTGTGCACGTGGGCGCCAAGATGCTGAAAATGACGCCCCCTGGCCAGAGTCGGGGTGCCAGAGTCGGGGTGCCAGAGTCGGAGTGCCAGAGTCGGAGTGCCAGAGTCGGGCAGTATCTCTGCCTCCCGTCGCAGCGGCGGAACTGTGGGCCCGCTCTCCTTCAGGCGTCGAGCTGCCGGCGCCAACACTGTTCGATGCGCAGCAGTTCCGCCGCCTCGTGTTCACTCAGATACGGCGTCCCGGGCTCCCGCAGCAGTTCTGCGACGCGATCCGCCGCCCGCTGCCGCAGGTTCGGTGCGCCCGCCGCTTCCCAGCGTTCGCGCTGCGTACGGTTGGCCAGAGGCAGTTCACCGAGCTCCTGTCGAAACCAGCGCAAGGTATGATCGTGCCCCAGCAGTTGGCCGCGCTCTTCGGGATGGGCCAGCAGGATCTCGGCCGCCAGGTGTTCATCATCGATGACGATGCCATGCTGCAGGCGATCGACCTGAGCAGCAATCTCATCGTCGATGACCAGCTGTTCCAGCGAAATCGACATCTGTGACTCGAGCTGTCCCATGCCCCAGATCAGGTTCACGCCCGCCTGCGCATGCATCAGCAACCCCATGGACTTCTCCGTCGCCGCCTGGGCGTCTTCCGTCATCGCCTCAGTACTTACCCAGCTCGAACATGGCAGGTTCCAGCGGCGCGCCAGGTCTGCCGATGCCGTCGCCATGAGCACTACCTCCGGCGATCCACCAAGAGCTACGGCACTCTTCATATCCAGCGTATGGGCGAAGCCGGCGTTGTACAGGCAGGGCCGCCCCGGCTCCAGCGCCTGCGCAATGGCGATGCCGGACAACGTTTCCGCATGTGCCTGGGCCAGAGACCCTGCCAGGGTCACCGGTGACGTGCCGCCTGCAAGAGGCTCCGCATTGAGCATGAAGGGCAGCCCCCGCCCGGATGTACGTTCGAGCAGGTGCAGCGCCGTCTCCGTCCAGCGCAACGGACTGATGACGCTGTAGCCGAAGCTGACGGGAGGCGTATCAGCATGACCTCGCAGCACATCCGCCATTTCCAGCGTCGCATCGACACCACTCAGGGAGGTGATCACCGGGCGCAGATGTTTGCCTGTGTGTTCGGCCATCAGCCGCAGCGTGCAGAAGGCCCGCACATCCGGAGGAAAGTCCCCGACGGACACACCCACCATGCCATGGACGTGATCGAGGCGATCCACGAGCCGTGTCAGGCGCACAAAGTCGGCGGTCGTCAAGGCGCGCCGCTGGTCACTCTCCAGCAGATAGAGTGCGTTCCCCGGCCACCGCACCGACCCGCCGTTGCGGGCGCCAACAGTGTCCGTCGCCCGACCACCACGGCACCCGAAGGCAACGTCGGCGGGTGCATCGGCGAGCAACTCACGCAGCACATCCTCGGACAGATGGACTCGTTGTGTCGCCTCCTCTACACGTGCACCGCGGGCGGCCAATGTCGCTCGAATGGAGGCGTGGTCCACTTGGACACCAACGCGTTCAAGAACCTGCAGGCTCAGGGCATCGATGCGCTCTACCTGTGCCGCTGCCAGGGCACCAAAGGCACTGGCAGCTTGCCTCACGAGGGCAGGCCGCCGAGCGAAGTCAGATCAAAGTCACGAGCCGTATGGAAACAGGTGATGATATTTTCCAGGGGTGTGTCGGGCTGAATGACGTTGGACGGAAATACCACCAGACCACCGTTGTAACCGCAACTGCGGATCAGTTGCTCAACCTCGGCGCGCACGTCGGCGGGCGTGCCGAATGTCAGCGTCTTCTGCAGACTGACGCCACCATGCAAGGCGATGCGATCTCCGTACTGGCGCTTGACCTAGGCCGGGTCCAGGTATTCCGGCTGCAGTGGATTGATCACATCGAATCCTATATCGACCAGATCCGGCAACAGCTCTGAGATATTGCCGTCGGAGTGGACAAACATCAGGATGTCAGGGTTGGCGCGACGGCAGGCGTCGATGAGTGCCTGCATTCGGGGTCGGTCGACGGCGCGCCATGGATCGGGGCCCATGATGATACGGTCCTGCATGGCGAAATCCCCGGTGACGGTCACCATGTCGACCCCCGCCTTGACCATGCGTACCGCCATTTCGGTATACAGCCCGTACAAGCGGTCGTAGAGTGCCTCGAGCAACTCACGATCGATGAGGTAGTCGGCGAGCACATTGTCCATGCCGCGCAGCATCCACGCCGTCTTATACGGATTGGGGATGTCACCACTGACGAACTTGCCCGCCTTCTTCATGTCGGCGATGCGTTCGGCGTAGTTGTCAGGCGCCAGGATGTTGTCGGCCGACGGCAATGGGCAGGCCTCGACGTCGGCAATCGTTTCGGCTTTCGTCAAGGGTCCATCCACCCACTGCTCGTACCAGCCGCTGGCACCGATACGATGGCGGACACCCCAGCCATCTTCGTGGGTCCGCTGGTCCACCCATACCGCGGGTTGCCCCGGTTCGGATCCAGGACGCTGGGTGCAGCGCGCCTCCCACTCAGGAAAGCGGAGCCCCACCGAGCAAGTCGCCCAACCCTCCACACCGAGCCTCTCCAGCACGACCTCCCAGTCGTCCGTACCGAAGTGTTCCTTCAGTCGGAGCTGAATTGCTGGGTGGAACCAGCCATCCGTCGGGGTACGGTCAGGCAGTTGTCGATGCAGAGCACGCAGGATGCGCTCCCTCGGGGTCATCGCCATGCTTTCCTCCTCCAACCACAAATGTCAAACGGGCCGAACGACCCGCTTCCCCTTTCAGTATACCGAGTTCCCGGCAAGGCTCAAGCGAGCCGGCCCGTCCGCCATGACCCGGCCCAACGGCGGGGCTACGGGTCATCCGGCGGCTTCATGTACGGTGCCTCTACGTACTTGCTGCGATCCCGCGTGAGAGGGTGGCTCCACCGCAACAAAACCTCCCGCAGACCGCCGCTGCAACTGGCCAGAGGGTGGCACAAATTACAGCCGCAACAGGCGAGGGCGCCGCACCCGCCGCCACAACGTCTACCTTAGGGTGAGAAACAGGGCCTGGAATTGGACTGTGTGCGACTCGTGATATGATTGAGGCAAGAAAAAGACCATGCCAAGTCTGAACAGATTTCCGTTGTTCGGTTTGTGGAACCGGGTGGCGGCAGGTGTACTCGGTTTCAAGGAGCAGGAGTCCAAGTGTATCGGCCACGGCGTCGCCGTGCTCTATGCGATCCGTGCTCAGGGCGGCCGACGCCCCAAACTTGAGGGACCAAAGAAGAGCAAGATCGCTGCAGGGGATGGACCGGTTGTACTCACCACCGAAAGTGTCACCTTCGGCGACGACGATCTGCCATGTCGCTATGAGGATGGGCGTGTGTCCAAGTGCTTTGTGGGTTGTGAAACGCCACAGGATGCAGCCCAGACCCCGGCCAGCTACGACTCCAATGTCGACGCCAAGATTCCGCCGGAGTACATCGAGTCCCTCACAACTTCCATGCTTGCATTGCTCGTGTCGTACAAACGTGCTGAACTGCGGGGCCCCATTCTCTACACCCTGTACAATGACTGGAAAACGGCCTGTCAGGCGGGGCGAGCCGTGGATCTGGACCAGCTCATGAAGTGGCTGCAAACGGAAACCGAGGCACACGGCTCAGCCCCGCGGTCGTAACGTTGGACGCCAGCGACCGCCGATGAAGCTCCCACTCGGAGGATGTGCGGCAGAGGATGCGAGGCATGGGACCCATCCATAGCGAAGACCTTGTCGGTGGCATTGGCGCGCCCCTGACGAGTGCGACGATGTCTGAGGTCCTGACAGGGGAGATCGCAGGCCTGCGCACCTTGTTCCATGCCGTGCCACCGGGCGAGTGTGTGACGCTTCCAACCACAGAGACATCCGGCCGTGTCTACCTGTTCACCTCGGGCAACGGCAACGCTGACGACGGTGCGACACAGCAGATTGATGAAGTCGCGGTGTGGGCGCCACGCCACAACGTGCCACTTTCGGTGACAGCAGGCGACGCGTCACTGCTGTTCCTCGAGCTTGTCATCGACCTGTCGCCGACGGACCTGACCGAACTCGAGCAGCAGGCCCACCTGTTCCCCCTGTTCATCTCCTACTCGAACTGCAGAACCTATCGGGAGAAGATCAAGAGCGACAAGACCATCAGCCGCACGTTGCTCCCGGAACACACCTATCCCCGTCTCTGCATCGGATCAGTGCAGACCACCGGTGATGATCGAGTCGCCGCTCACGAACACCCGATGCTGGAGCAACTCTTCTTCGGCCTGCAGCACAACCAGTGCGAGCTTCAGGCTGATGCAGCATCCCTGGCCTTTGGCGACGGAGTCTTGCTGCACATCCCCCTTGGGTCCCGTCACGGCGTCACGGTGCAGGCACCGAACGAACTCCATTATGTCTGGATCGATCTGTTCCGCAACAGACAGGGCATGCAGTGGATCGTGGACGAGCACAAACACGATCCGTGAACCCCGGACCGCGAGGAGGCTCGTCGTGTCGACCAGACATCTATTGATGAATAGGAGTGCCAATGCTGCTTTTTGCATCCGTGCCAGCCGCAGCTCAGAGCGATACCCTGTGGGTCGACGCACGTGAACTCACCGTGGAGGGGCAGGGCTGGGCGACGACCGAAGGCCCCTATGATCGCCTGCCCCTGGCGGCCAAGGGTGTCGTGGCCGACGGTGTCTGGGGACTGGGAAAACACTCGGCGGGTGTCAGCGTGCGCTTCCGCACCGACGCCGAGTGGATCGCCTGCCGCTGGAAGCTGGGCTCGGAAAACCTGGCCATGGACCACATGCCGGCAACCGGCGTCAGTGGCGTCGACCTCTACATGCGCATGCCGGAAGAACTGCAGAAACCCCCGGGGCAGCGGTGGCACTGGATCGGCGTCGGTCGGCCGACGGGGCAGGAGATGGAGAGCCAGATTGCGGGCGGCATTCCCGCAGGTGAGCACGAATTCACCTTGTACCTGCCACTGTACAACAGCACGAGTTCCCTCGAGATCGGTGTGCCCTCAGGGGCCACGTTGGTCGCCGCAGCCGACCGGGGCCAAGCATTCGTCGTCTGGGGCACCTCCATCACCCAGGGCGGTTGCGCCTCCCGCCCGGGCATGGCCTACCCGGCGATCATCGGCCGCTGGTTGGACATGCCGCATATCAATCTGGGCTTCTCCGGGAACGGGCAGATGCAACCGGAGGTGACCCGCTTCATCGCCGAGCTTGATGCGGCGGTCTTCGTCATCGACTGCCTGCCCAATCTGAGTACGGATCTCGTCACGGAGCGCACGGCCCCCATGGTCCGGGCACTGCGCCAGGCGCATCCCGGGACGCCGATCGTACTGGTGGAAAATATCGAGTATCAGGCGTCAGCCGCTCTGCCGGGCCCACGACACGGGTACCAGAGCAAGAACGCCGCCTTCAGGGCTGCCTACGAGCAACTGGTGGCCGACGGGGTTGCGGGCCTGACCTACGTGGAAGGGGAGCCGCTCTTGGGCGACGACGGCGAGGCAACGGTTGATGGCACGCATGCCACCGACGTGGGTTTCCTGCGCATGGCAGAGGCATTGACTCCGATCCTCCGTGGCGTTCTGAAACACTAGTCCATTGGCGCACCGACCAACGCTGCGGTTTGCGCGAGCAGCGCCTGCAGGTCCTGCAGGTCCTGCAGGTCCTGCTGTACGATCGAGGCGCGCAGCCTCGACGGATACGGGCGGATCTGCTCTTTCCAGGCAGCAAGCATTACCCTGGGATCTTCCAGTGGGATCATCTTCTGCAGATCCGACAGAGCGCAGTGATTGTAGAACCCTGTCGTGGTCCACGTCACCAGATCACGCCGGACGGTAGCCGCGGTACACTCGGCATCGGCCGTGCCTTTGGCATGGGCACCACCGATGGCTATGCCGTAGTCGCACGTGCCAAACTGCCGCAGCAGCGGCACCAGTGCGTCGGCAGCATCCTGGATGGAACGTTCCATCATCGACATCGCTCCTCTGCAGTTGCTCCCCCAGCTTGTCGACTCGTCTAACTAGGGCCAGCGAATCTCCACGCCAAGCAGTGCCGCCACCGTCGGCGCCTGGTGGGGCTCGATGATCAGTCCCTTGAGTCCATCCGGGCTTGCCCGCAGACCGTCGATGGTGCAGGACCGCAGATCCACACCGGCAAGTTTCGCCTGGGACATCTCGACATTGCGCAGATCACACCCGCTGAACACCGTCCCCGTCAGATCGCTCCCCTGAAAGTCCGCGTCCTGCAGGTCACACTTGTCAAAGTGACAGGCCGGCAACTGAGCGAAGCGGAACTGCGACAGTTTGCCGATGCAATTGCGCAGCAGCAGATCCTGCGTGGTGGCTGCGGGAAATTGGGCCCCCGTCAGTCGGCACTGATCAAACTGCACACGGTGCATGCTGCACTGACGGAACTCGACATTGGCCAGGTCGCAATCGACCAGACAGACATCCATCAATTCCAGACGTTCCAATACTGCGCCGCGGAAGTCGACGTGATGCAGGCGGCCCGTTCTCATGGCCAGCCCTTCGATCCTGACCCCCGCAAGGGTACCGGCTGACACCTCGAAGTCGCTGAGCAGATCGTCGGGCCGCAGCGCCACGGTTGCCAGATCGAGCGGCTCCAGCATCGAAGGCAGCCGCGGCTGCTTCACGACAGACCCTTCGACAGGGGGACGAAGGTGAACGTGAGTTGCCGGCCAGGTTGCACTTCGAGCACCGTGCCGGCTACGCAGGCGGCATGACGCCATCGGATCTCACTCCTACACGTCATGCAACATCGGTGCAGGCGTTGCTCGCCGGTTTGAATCCATACGGATTCACCGGGTCAAACAATGGCCTGGGGTAGTCGCCGCCACGGTTGTCCGAGATGCCGAAGGCAATCCAGAAGTTCGGCGCATCGTCACACTCGATGAAGGCCGTCAACAGGCCCGCCAGATCCTCATGGCTGTTCCACAGCCGGCTGCCACTTCGGTGCGGCCTCTTTTCTCGCCCGACGGCACCAAGACGCACACACAGAATTTTCTGCCCCTCCTGCAGGCGTTTGGCGTAGAACTGTCCCGCCGTCTCCATCCAGCGTTTGCTCACACCATAGAGGCTTGTGGTGCCGACGCCGAAGGCATTTTCGCGCGTATCAGGAAAGGGCTGGATCGGTTCGCCATCGACTCGCATGACGTCGGTGAAGTCGTACGAATGCACGGAGCTGGCCATGTAGATGCGCGGTACGTTTGCGGCGATCGCCGCCTGGTAGACACAATCAACGACGAGGATGTTGAGTGGATCCAGTCCACCCTGATAGTTCTCATCCTCTGTGTTCCAGCCCAGGTGGACGACGGCATCCTTGCCCTTGAACGCAGCTGTCAGTTGCTCCATGGCACGGTTGCGATAGGCTTCGCGCAGGTCTTTCCATGTCATGGCTCCCGCTTCGCTGATCACATCATCCATGCGGGCAATGCTCAGGCCGGATAGGTCGTACGTGTCAGCAAGTTGTTTCTGCATCACGTCGGCGACCGTGCCGTTTTTGCCCGTCAACAACACACGTTTCATTTGGTTTGCAATCTCAGGTTGGGCCGTAGATAGGACCCCGGGACATAGGGGAAGACTTTTTCCACATCGTCGATCAGTTCGACGCCATATCCGGGCTTGTCCGGCAGGCGCATGACACCCTTGTTGACTGTCAGTGGCTCTTTGAAGATGCCTTCTTTCAGCGGGTTGTTTGTCTGGTTCAGTTCGCAGTATTCGCGATTCGCAATGGCCGCCACGAAGTGCGCATTCACCATGGTCGAACCGCCCCCGTGCCAGTTGTGCGGGATGCTCTTGATCCCCCGCAGATGCGCCGCCCGCGCGATGTACCAGTTCTCGGTCAGACCTGTCACATTGCAGTCCGTCTGCACAATGTCGAGGACACCGGCGTCCAGCCACTGCTGCGCCTCAAAGCGATCCAGAAACCGTTCTCCGCCGGAGATCTGCACGGATGGCATCGCCTCCTTCAACCGTGGAAAGAGCTCGAGGTGATCCAGGCTGGTGCCACCGAAAGCCTCTTCAAACCAGTAGAATCCAAGACCCTCCAGGACGGGCGCAAAGTCGGTGATGATCGCCTCGAGCGAGCCCAGCGACATGCCGAGGCCCTCGTGCATGAGTCGGAAGTCGGGACCTACCGCCGCCCGCAACTTCTCAAGAATCGGCACGTAGCGATCCAGCTTCATGCCTGCTGATTTCCAATCCGTCCCGGGACGGAACTTGAAGGCGTCGTAGCCCTGCTCCTGGTAGCGCAGAGCTTCGGCAATGAGCGCCTCCGCACCGTGGTCGTACCATTCGTGTTCGACGCCGGCACTGGCGTAGATGCTGATGTCACGCACCGGCGCCCCATCCGTGGCCAGCAGTTCGTACACCGGCTTGCCTGTGGCCTTGCCGATCAGGTCCCAGCAGGCAGTGTCGATGCCGGCCCAGGGCGCCCGATTGTGTCGTGAGTCGTTGCCGCGATTGACCAGAAATTCCACGTCGAATGGATTCTTGCCGAGCAGCAACGGTCGGATCACGGACTCGGTGTACTGCTTGATCGCGGCGGGATTCTCGTAGGGCGACCCTTCACCGATACCGATCAATCCCTGATCGGTGAAGATCTGGGTGATGGCACCATCCGTCTTCCACACCTGGTAGCCGCTGCAACGCCACAGATCCTGCCCGGGGTCGACGTACGACAGAGGCAGGACGCGCACGTCGGTGATCGTCAGTTGTTCCCGGCTGATCCCGTCCAGCGGATGATTTCGCATCGTTTTTCCTCTTTTCTGTTACCCATGCACAGATTACGTGTCCGTGTCGACGGGGCGTCGTAATTCCGGTACCAACAGCGCCAGAAACACGATCCAGACAAGCCCGGCCAGGGCCATGTAGCGTATGGCCACCAACGGTCCCACATGATTCCCCAGCCAACCGACGAGCAGACTGCTCAACGGAAACGTACCGATCATCACCACCTGCAGCCCCAGTACGCGTCCCCGAAGGTGATCGGGGGTGGCCGTCAGGAACAGGCTCGAGTGCGAAATGCTGAAAATGGTGCCGACCGCCCCGATCACGGCCAGTCCAAGTAGCGACAGCGCCATCGTCTGCGCATAGGAGAACAGGATCTGCATCCCGTGCAGACCTGCCGCCGCCGCCAGCCCCACCAGGCCCGGGCGTGCCATTGACGTTCGACGCAGAGACAACCACAGGCCCGTGAACAACGAGCCAGCGCCGGTGGCTGAGAGAAACCAGCCGAACTCCACCGGACCGGCGTGGAAGACCTGGTCCGCCACGGCAGGCACCATGGCCTCGTAGCTGAAAGCCGTCAGGTTGGACAGGGCCACCAGCAGCAAGCCGCCGAAAACGACCCTGTTGGACCGGGCAAAACCAATCCCCCCCTTCAGAGAGACAAGAAAAGGCTCCCTTTCGGTCTTGTCGCGGTTGCGGAACAACGGTGGCAACCGCCAGGTGAGGGTCGCCGACAGCAGCGCCATGAGCGCCAGTCCCACATAGACCCAGCGCGGACTCGAGGCGCTGAGCAGCACGCCTCCGGCATTGGCGAAGAGAATGCGCGACACCGTCATACCCAGCATATCGATGGACAGAGCTGTCGTCACATTGCTGGAACCGACAGTACCGGCCAGATAGGAGCGACGTGATGTTGAATCGAGGATGAACAACAGCCCCTGGACCAGGGCGTACAGATAGACGTACCAGAGCTCCAGAGCCTCCGACAACAACAGCGTCGCCATGGCAACAGCGAGGGCCGCCAGTCCCGTCTGCGCTGCGCGGACCACACGCAGTCGCGGGAAACGATCCGCCACGAAGCCGACGGCGGGTCCCAGAAGCAGAAACGGAGCGAAGCGGAAGAAGCTCAGCAGCGCAATCGGCAGAGGCTCCTCCGTCCGCTGCGCCACCAACCAGGACAGCATGGTCATGTCGAGGAAGCGTGCCCCGTAGGTGACCAGCGTCGACGCCAGCAGTCGCAGGTACGCCGGATGGCGCAGGCTTCTGGTGGCCACCGGAGGCTCTTGTGGTGCCAGGGGGATGGGCTTGTCGGTCAGGAGTCACACGCCGCAGCACGGGCCGCAGCACAGGCTGCCAGAAAATCCGCATTTGCCGCAGTGAATCCCAGTTGCGTCTCCACTTCGCGGATGGCCAACTCCGTCGCCTGGCACGTGGCCACCGTATCCGGATACTCGACACCCATCGTTGCCTGCCGCAGCAACAGCATGTTGTAGCCATAGCGGGCCGTCGAACGCATACCGTAGTCGCGGCCCAGGATGCACCAGTTCGTCGCAAAGCCACAGTAGATCAGGTGCAGGATGCCACGTGCCCGACACAGGTCATGCAGTTGCAGTCCCGTCGCCAGCACGAAGTCCTCGTCCTGTACCTCGATATGGGGTGACATGCCGATGTCGATGTCGGGAATGCCCGGAGGTTGCGCCCGTGGGCCGCGAAAGGCGGCATAGGCGCCCTGACGGGCACGGAACTCCGCCGGCGGCCAATCCGGCGGTGCCCCCGGCGGAGCGGCTCGATGTCGTTTCATGTGCTGTGGAAAGGCCGGCGTCACGCTGGGACTCGGCGCATGAACAATGGTCAGTCCCGCCGCCCTACCCGCCTGCAGCACGGGTACGACCGCTTCCCGCGTCACTTTCTCCGCCCGTTCCAGCCAACTCTCGATGAAGTGGTTGTCCCACGTATCCACCAGGACCAGCGCCGTTTGTTCCACGGGCAGGCGCATGTCGACACACCGCCGTATGAAGTTTTCCTCCCGCCAGGGCAGATCCTCGGCGGGGCTGTCCTGGAAATACTGTACCGTCAGATCGAGAACGCTCATCTTGGTCTCCACTTGCTGGGTAGGATGCGAAAGAAGCGCTCCCGACCCCGCCGCCGCCAGCAGGGCGCCCTTGCTGACTGTGACAGCTTGATCGAGTGTATGATCCATATCCATGGCCAGATCAACCGACCAGATCAACCGGCCAGATCAATTGGCCATTTCGACGCCACAGCAAAGTGAGTCAGCCCGTGACCCGAACCGTCGACCAGTCCTGGGCGCTGTACGATCGCGCTCTTGCCGTCACCCCCATGGGCACACAGACACATAGCAAGGCACCGCGTGCTGCGCTGCGCGGCGCCGAGCCCTGTTACCTGCAACGCGGATCCGGCTGCCGTGTCTGGGACGTGGACGGCAACGAGTACATCGACTTCCGCTGCGCTCTGGGACCCATCACACTTGGGTATGCCATCCCCGAGGTTAACGATGCTGTCGCCCGTCAGTTGGCGGACGGTGTCATCTTCAGCTACGCCCACCCCCTCGAAATCGAAGTCGCAGAAACCCTCGTTGACATCATTCCCTGCGCCGAATCCGTCCGTTTTCTCAAGACCGGCGGCGAAGCCATGGCGGCCACGCACCGGCTGGCTCGCGGTTTCACCGGTCGCGATCACATCATCACCTGTGGTTACCACGGCTGGTTGAACACCATGGAGCGACCGGGCGTCCCCGAGGCAGTCCGTTCGGTCTGCCGCGCCCTGCCCTGGGGGGATATCGCGCCCTTCCAGGCCGCCTTCGATGAGCTGGGTGGCAAGCAGATCGCCGCCGTCAGTGTTGCCTGTTCATATGCCGACATCGAACTGGGTCACCGGTTTCTTGCCGATCTGCGCAGCCTGACGGCGCGGCACGGGGCGCTGCTCATTTTCGATGAGATCGTCACCGGCTTCCGCCTGGCCCGCGCCGGCGCCCAGCAGTACTTCGGCGTCACACCGGATCTGGCCGTCTTCGCCAAAGGCATGTCGAATGGTGTACCCCTGTCGGCCTATGTTGGCCGGCGCGACATCATGGAGAAAGTCCGCGACGTCGTCATCTCCTCCACCTTCGGCGGCGATGCCCTCGGTCTGGCCGCCGCCAAAGCCGTCCTGGCGATCTACGCACGTGAGGATGTGATCGGCACCTTGTGGGCACGAGGCCGGCGGCTGCACGACGGCATCACCGCCCTCGCCAGTAAACTGGATGTGCCCGTATCCATCGCCGGTCTGCCGCCGCTAGGTCAGTTGCAGTTGCCCTCCCCCGAGGCTCGCGTGGCCTTCGAGGGGGAGTGCCTGCGCCGCGGTGTCATCCTTTTTTCCGTGCTCTATACCAACTACTGTCTCGCCGACAGCGACATCGACGAGGCCCTCATCGCCATGGGCGAGGCGCTGGCTGCGGTAAAAAGTCAGGGCCTGTTCGCTTGATCGGCTTGTTCCGTTGATCGGCTTGTTCCGGCAGCTGTTGCTGGACCGTGGGGTGCATCCGCTGCACTACGCCCTGCGCGCCTGGCCCGTGGCCATGTTGCCGACGTTTGCCATCGCCACCATGGCATCCATCATCGCCCAGCTTGTCGGTGCCGAGTACCTCTTCGACGAAGGCCAGTGGGGCAACCTCTTTGAGATGAGTTCGGGGATGTTGCTGCTGCAGATCGTCGTCGTCGCACCCGTCCTGGAGACGCTGCTCATGGCGCCGATCCTGGCGCTGCTGGTGCGCGTGCTGCCGCGGCGGCGTTATGCCGTCATCGCTTCAGCGGCGTTGTGGGCTGTGCTGCATTCGCTCAGCGCGCCGATCTGGGGCGTATGCATCTTCTGGACCTTCATCGTCTTCTCCACGGCGTTTCTCGTCTGGCGCGAGGTCTCCCTGTGGCACGCCCTCGGTGTCACGGCAGCCATTCACGCTCTCAACAACGCCTTCGCCGGCCTCGGCCTCACCTTCTCGTAGGGTAAGGGACGTTCACTGAGGCCGTGGATCGGCGAGACGGAGAATGTTGCGCCGAGCCGATACCTGCTCGACACGCAGCCGCAGCCGTTGCCCGGGGGCCACATGCACCCGTTCGCCGCCAGTCGCCGGCGCGAAGGCGCCCGCGGGGCCCCCAGCAAGCAGCGCCAGATATCCTGGACCCCGCGGTTCGACAACGACACAGCTGACGCCGTCATCGGGCGGCAGTTGTTCCACCCACTTCAGACTCCAGTAGCGCTGGCTCGCCGACTCCACCTGATGGGCCGCTTCGCGCGCGGCATGGGTGTCGAGCACGGCGATTCGCAGCGCCTCCGGCGACAGCAGCGCGCCGCCGGCACCGGCCGCCGCCAGCAACTGTCGTTGCATGACCAGATCCACATAGCGGCGCATGGGCTGGGTGCCGGCAGCGACCAGGGGCAGGCCCAGCCCGACGTTGATGCCAGGCTCGGTGGTCAAGGCCGTGGGCGCCGCCTGCCGCTCGAGCAGGAAGGCGCGCAGGCCTTCCGCATCCGTCGTTGCCGGCCAGCAGACATCCGTATCGAGGTCCTGTGCCGTGCCTGCCGCCCTCGTCACATAGAGCGCCGCAATACTGTGGTCCTGGCAGTAGCAACCGAGAGCGGCTGCCGCCAGCAGCCGCAGTTCTGCGTCGATCAGCTCTGCCGTCGACTCGGTGGCCTGCTGCACCTGATCCTCGTGTCGCGTGAGCCATGGCGTCGGCCGCAGGCCCTCCCAGGCACCGGTCCTTCGGCGTTGCTGGCGCAGGGCCCGGGCCAGATCCGCCAGTTGCCGCCAGCCCGACGTAGCGTGTAGGGCAGGCTCGTCGAGTCTTGCCTGCGGCCGGAGGCGACTCAACTTCAGCGCCACGTGCTGGGGTTGCAGCTCGTCAGACAGACGCATGGAGAGGGTCAGCGCTGGCCGTGCGGCCGCCGGCAGCAGCCGGCACGCCTGCAGCACTGCTGTCGGGAGCATAGGGATCTGGCGCTCCACCAACTGCAGTGCCGTGCCCCGTTCGGCAGCATCGGCATCGATGGCGCCTCCGGTCTGC
>CALFPI010000402.1 GCA_937919035.1 uncultured Gemmatimonadaceae bacterium | reverse complement strand
CGAGACTCAGGCCCTCTTCGACGGTTGCCGGGTAGAACACGGGTACACAGCTGGCGCGCAGGGCCCAGTCGCTGGTGCCAGGAGACACCGAACTCTTTGAGCGATGATCCTCGCCGCAGAGCAACACCATCGAGCCAGCGCGCGACGTCCCTGTCAGATTGGCAAGCCAAGCCTCGTCGGGGATCCACATGGTGCCATGGGCCTTGCCGTACCAGAACGCGTCGACATCTCCAGAGGGAGCATACTGGCTGCCGAGCATGGCAGATGCCGCCGTCTTCTCGTTGATCCCGGACTGGTGCACCGTCCGGCCCAGTTGGTTGAGCACATCCAGTTGCTGGATAATCCTCAGGTCAAGCCCACCAAGGGGCGAACCTTCGTAGCCTGTGACATAGGACTGATTGATCGGTCGGCCCGCATCACGATCAGCACGTTGCTTGTCCAACAGCAGACGCACGATGGCTTCGACACCCGTGAGAAAGATGGTTCCGTCTTCTCTCTGGTACTTGTCAGACAAGGCCAGTTCGGACACGATCAGATCGACTCTATCTTGTGGTTTTTTCAGGTGGTTGGGGTGCTTGAGCGGGCAACAACATACAGCCCTCGCCAGTCGCCGGCAAGACGATTGGAGGCTGACGCAGCCGGGCGCCGCCCGGTTGCTGGCGGGGGCAGCCTGCCGTTAGATTGCCTCGCAGAGAGAGTCGCAGATTCGAGCTCCCAGCCCGGACCAGTCTCGCGCCGACGAGCAGATTGTGAGAAGTGGTGAAAAAAACATACAGAACCGTTCTCGTAGGACTCACCGGCATCGGTGCGCGACGACCTGTGGACCCCGAGGGTATTCCCCTCTACGGTCCCATGCCGCCCTCCCATGCATCAGCCTATCATCAGCATCCGCAGACAGAGTTGGTCGGTGTCTGCGATCTGCGGCCCGAGGCGCTCGACACATTTCAGACCGACTGGCAGGATGTCTGGCCCGAGGCCGGAGTCTACACCGACTTCGGCGAGATGTTGCGGGAGCAGACGCCGGATATCGTCAGCATCGCCACCTCCGATCACGCCCATGCCGAGTTGTGCGTACAGGCGGCTGAATCCGGCGTGCGCGCCATTCTCTGCGAAAAACCGATCGCCACAACTCTCGCCGACGCGGACCGCATGATCGAAGCCTGCGAGCGTCACGGCGTACCACTCTCGATTGAGCACACGCGCCGCTGGGATCCGTGTTTCCTGGAAGCACGGCGCATCCTTCGTGCCGGTGATCTGGGACCCGTACGCACGATTGTCGTCGAGATGTTCAGCCAACGGGCCATGTTGTTCCGCAACGGCACACACCTCATCGACCTGATCCCCTTCTTCGCCGACACCGACGCCCGATGGCTGGTGGCGGACCTTGAGGATGGATTCGAGAACTACTCCGCGTATAGCGGCGACGGCGGACGTGATCCGGACCTTGAGCCCTATGCGTCGGCCTACTTGCGCTTCGAGGATGGCGTGCGGGCGTTTTACAATTCGTACAAAACTGAATTTCCCGGATCACAGGTTACGATCACCTGTGAAGCGGGCCGCCTCGAAGTCAGCGACCGCGGCGGACGCGTGATCCGCGGCGATTCGCATTCTTCATGGTCCGCCAGCGAGCTCCAAACAGGGAGCTACCTCTACGAACGGCAGCTGGCAGCGGTCCATGAACTGATCCAGGTGTTGGAAAACCCGGGCGCAGAACTCGTATCGTCGGGACGTGAGGCACGACGCACCCTGGAAATCATCCTCGCCATGCTCGCCAGCCACACCGGCGGTAACGTGCGCATCAACCTGCCCCTGGCTTCAGCCTGAGACGGATCGTAGAAATGAGGCGAACCTCAGGATGAAGAAACGTCCACGCGCACGCTGTGCCATCCGGTGCGACCATCATACAGGTCGACGCCCGCGTCAATGCCGGGTTGGCTGATCCCGGCTGCGTCGGTGGCACGAGCCAGGATTTCGTAGCGCCCACTCACTGGCAGTTGCCAGTTGTACGCCCAGGATACCCAGACATTGGGCTCGGAACGCGTCAGAATCTGCGCCGCCGACCACGTGCTGCCACCATCCGTACTGACCTCCACAAGATCCACGTGGCGCTCGCCGGCCATGGCGAGACCGTGAATCATATACGGCTCGCCGATGGCGCCCTGCAGAGGCTGAAACGAGTCCATGACACCGCCGTTGCCGGGGTCCTTGACGTCGTCCCAGACGGACAGTGGCGCATCGATACGCGAGTTCACCGTGGCGGACGCCTCGTCTGACCAGTTGAAATCGCGCCCGTCCGGTTTGCTCTCCCAGTAGCCGAGGTAGACTTCATCGATCAACTCGATGCGCGTGATCCACTTCGGCATCTTCTGTCCGTAGTGCCCCGGGTTGATGAGCCGGACGGGGTATCCGTGCTTCGACGGCAACTGCTCGCCGTTCATCTCCCACACGAGCAATACATTATCGCGCTGGGCCCGATCCAGGGGGATCGAAGTGGTGTAGCCATCGACACTGGTGAATTTCACGCGGATCGCCGCGCCACGGACCCCGACATCTTCGAGCAGATGGGCGAATCGAGTACCACCCCATTCGGCATTGCCCACCAACGGACCACCGATCCAGTTGCCAGTGCACTGCATCGTCAGCACCTGTCTCTGCAGCGGCATACCCGTGACTGCGGCGTACGTCAGTGCCATCTGCGGACGCTCCACAAGACCGTCGATGCGCAGCGACCAGTTCTGCGCCTTGAGTCGTGGATCATAGTTCTGCCCGTTGATGGATTGCAGATAGAAGTCGCCATTGCTGATGATTGGTGACGCCGGCATCTGGTCCATATCCGGCCCCGTGGGGGTATTGAGGATCGACACCGCATTGCTGTCACACCCCAGACTCGGAACGAAAGTTGAGATCGCCACCAGTCCCCCAGCGCGCAGGAACCCGCGACGCGAGGCCATCGGTGTCTGCTGGGTGCTGTTCTTCCTGCGCGTATTCATGTTGCCTCTCCTCATCTTCTCAACGACACCCCCAGATCACTGAAACCGGTAGTTTCCATACGCACAAATGCATCTTCATCGCTCAACACTGCCGCCCTGCTTGCCGTCGCCTCGGCACAGGTGGGGCCCGACGAAACCATTGGCCCTGAAACGAGCCCTCTTGCCATGTCTTGCCCACCCCCGCAGCCCCCGCTATACTCGCTTGTCATGACCACACGACCCCGCAATCCGACTCGCGCCGTCCGCATTGGTGACATCACCATTGGCGCCGGCCACCCCATCGCCGTGCAGAGCATGGCCGCCACCAGGACCCAGGACATTGAGGCGACGACCCGGCAGATCCGACTGCTGCAGGAAGCCGGTGCCGATATCATCCGCGTCGCCGTGGACAGCCGCAAGGACACGGACGCGCTGAGGCAGATCTCGGCAATGGCAGAACGGCCACTGAGTGTTGATCTGCAGGAGCACTATCGCCTTGCCGAAGTCATTGCACCCCATGTGCAGAAGATTCGCTACAATCCCGGACACCTCTATCATCACGAACGCGAGTTGCCGATCCGCAACAAGGTGGCCTATCTCGCTGAGGTTGCGGAAAAACATGATTGCGCCATACGCATCGGCGTGAATTGTGGCTCCGTCGATCCGGAAAAGGTGGGTATGTTCCCTGCCGACGACTCCATCAGCCCCATGCTGGCGTCGGCACTGGAACACTGCGAGATGCTCGACGAACTGGGTTATTTCCGCTACTGCGTGTCGCTGAAGGACTCCGACCCCAACAAGGTCATTGAGGCCAACAAACGTTTTGCCGCACAGCGCCCCGACGTGCCCCTGCACCTGGGTGTCACCGAGGCGGGCCTGCCGCCAGAAGGCGTAATCAAGACGCGCGTCGCCTTTGAACAGTTGCTCTCCGCCGGCATTGGCGACACCATCCGAGTGTCGCTGACAGTCCCTTTTGACAACAAGGGGGACGAAATCACTGCCGGGCGGCAGATCCTCGATGACATACAGGCGGGTCGCTTCCGCTCCGTTCCCGAGTACCGCCCGCAGGGCATCAACATCATCTCCTGCCCCTCCTGCTCACGCGTCGAGAACGAAGCCTTCATCGACCTGGCCCACAAGGTTCGTGACGTGACGGAGTACGCCAAAATGCATTCCATCACGATCGCCGTCATGGGTTGTCGAGTGAATGGCCCGGGCGAAACGGACGATGCCGACCTCGGCATGTGGTGTGCCCCGACCTTCGTCAATCTGAAACGTGGCCCGGAGCTGATCGGCAAGTTCGGCTACGATGAAGTCCTCGATGTACTCAAGACGGAAGTCGATCGCCTGATCAGCGCCGCCTGAACCCTGGCGCCTGAACCCTGGCGCGGTTGCGCGATTATGCAGGAACGTCGAATCCCCAGGTTTGCCGCAGTTCGGCATGCAGCGCCGCACGCCCTGCGGCAGACAACTGCACCCGTGGCGGGCGCACCGCGCCGCCGCTGAGACCCACAGCATCCAGCGCTGCCTTGATCATCGCCTCACCATACTGGTTTCGCAGTCCCTCCAGCGTCGCCAGGCGGCGCTGAATCGGCACCATTGCCTGCCAGTCGCACTGGCGGGCCAGACGCTCCAGCTCAAGCTCCGGCTCAGGCAGGAAATTTATGAAGCCGGCGGTGAACCCCTCGATGCCGGCCTGGTAGCGCAGGTGCAGGACGCCGGGATCGTGGCGCTTGTTGCCGATCCAGACGAAGCGATCCCCCAGCCGCTGGATGGCACGGAACAACGGGTGGTCGTCGAAGCAGGGATCCTTGATGCCAATGACGGCATCGATCGTCGCCAGCTGCTCAAAGAACTCGGCAGGCCACCCCTGTGTGTTGTACGGCATCAGCGCCAACCCCGGTGCGGCAGCTGAGATAAGCCGCAGATGCTCCAGAACCCCCGCCAGATCGTCCGGAATCCCCCCCCGCTGGTACGGCGGCAAAGCCAGGGCGATTCCAGCACCCAGCCGCTGGTAGCGTTGCGCCAGATCCACGGCAGCGCCGGTGTTGCCCGGCAGAGACGGGATGACGAGGACCTGCTCGCCAAAACCCTCCAGCGCCAGTCGCGCCAGTCTCTCGAGTTCATCTGACCGCAGCGCATCGATCTCCCCTGTGCCGCCGCCAACGACGATGACCGGCGCCCCCCGGTCCACGAGAAAGCCCAGGTTGCCGAGGAAGCCCGCTTCATCAATCGCCAGCAGATCTGCAGTCTGGAAGGGTGTCACCGCATAGGCGTGGACGGTCTTGAGTCGCTGGCGCAGATCCGCGTTGTTTCCGGTCATGTCCGTTGTCCCCTGTCGGATGTTTTCGCATTATTGCCGCCCCCCTCGCAGACCATCAACGAAAAGGACGCGACAATGATAACGGGTGAGGTCAGATTGTGGAAAATGACACGCAAGCAGGTACGTGAGAGGCTGGCAACTGGCAAGGTCAAGGGCGCCATTCTACCCACGGGCAGCACGGAACAGCACAACGAACATCTGGAAA
>CALFPI010000401.1 GCA_937919035.1 uncultured Gemmatimonadaceae bacterium | reverse complement strand
CTGCTGATGATCGCCGGCCTGGTGACGGTCGTTGTCGTCAACGGGCTTGGATTTTTCTGGCCCAGTGCGTTGATGCGTATCCAGGCGCTGGATGGCACGGTCGTATACGGCGAGGTCATCGAACGTCAGCAGGTGCCCGATGAAGATGGCGCCCACCGACTGCAACTGAAGATCGGCAACCGCGATGTCTACGGTCTCGACTTTCGCTGGATCGACGAGTCGGATATCGAGACGCGCAGTTATCCCGCCGATGCTGCCGTCTTCGAACGACTGGAGTGGGGCAATGCTCATGGTACGCTGGGCGCTGTGTCAGCAGGTGCTGACACGCTCGCCCGGGGCGCCACGGCATGGGCCGTCCTCGACAGTGTCCGTCAGATCACCGATGACCTGGCGTCGCGCATCCACGATCTGGAGCGCAACCACATGGGTGCCGTCAATGCGGAGATCGAAGCGGTGCGCATGGCACGGCGGCGTTTGGAGTTGCAGGGCGCGACTGTCGAACACGAGTCGATCGTGCAACTCGATGCCAACCAGCAACAGTTGTGGGCTCGCTATGATTCGCTGTCCGTCGAACTCGCCACTCTGCGCGAGCATAGTGAACGCTTCGTCGCCTGGCTCCGACTGCCGGGCGGCGATCTGCGGCCGATCCCGGTGGCGCACATTGTGCGGGTTTATTGCCCCAACGATATGGACATCGTCGCCAAGGGCGCCGTATACCTGTCCAAGGTCTGGGAGTTTCTTTCGGGCGAGCCCCGCGAGTCCAACACCGAGGGCGGCATATTCCCGGCGCTCTTCGGCACGGTGATGATGGTCATCCTCATGACCCTTTTTGCTGTGCCCTTCGGGGTTCTGGCGGCGCTCTATCTGCGCGAGTATGCCTACCAGGGCGCTCTGACCCGGACGATCCGTATTGCCGTCAACAATCTTGCGGGTGTGCCGTCCATCGTCTTTGGCATGTTCGGCCTCGGCTTCTTCGTCTACGGGGTGGGCGGCACGATCGACGTCCTGTTCTATCCCGAGTCATTACCGACGCCGACCTATGGCACGGGTGGCATCCTCTGGGCGTCGCTGACATTGGCGTTGCTGACCCTGCCCGTCGTCATTGTCGCCACAGAAGAGGCCCTGGCCTCTGTGCCCGGCGGCCTGCGTGAGGGCTCCATCGCACTCGGTTCGACCAAGTTGCAGACGATTCTGCGGGTGGTGCTGCCGAGTGCGCTGCCGGGCATCCTTACAGGGGTTATTCTGGCGACGGCGCGTGGCGCCGGAGAGGTCGCACCGTTGATGATCACCGGCGTTGTCAAACTGGCGCCGGATCTGCCCGTGGACGGCATATTTCCCTTCCTGCATCTGGAACGCAAGTTCATGCACCTGGGATTTCACATCTACGATGTTGGTTTCCAGTCGCCCAACGTCGAGGCCGCACGCCCCATGGTTTTCACCACGACGCTGCTGTTGCTGCTCGTTGTGCTTGCTCTCAACCTTACCGCGATCGTTGTGCGCAATCGCCTGCGCAAGCGCTACGCGATCAAGACAATCTGAGGAGTTCCATGTCCAAGGCCCATGAGGCGCTGGAGAGCACCACTGTCGAGATCGACGACCCCGTGGTTACGGTGCAGGATCTGAGCTTGTTCTATGGACCGACGCAGGCGTTGTTCGACGTGAACCTGAGGGTGCCGGAGAAACAGGTGACGGCTTTCATCGGCCCATCCGGGTGCGGCAAGTCGACGTTGCTGCGTTGTCTGAATCGGCTCAATGACCTGATCGATGATGTCACGATCACGGGTCGCATCGAGCTGCAGGGAGAGGATATCTACCACCCGGCGTACGACGCGATTGAGTTGCGCCGGCGGGTGGGCATGGTCTTTCAGAAATCGAATCCGTTCCCCAAATCGATCTACGAAAACGTCGCCTATGGGCTGCGAATCGCCGGCATCAGTGATCGCGGCGTACTCGATGAGGCGGTGGAGCGGGGGCTGCGCTCCGCGGCGCTCTGGGATGAGGTCAAGGACCGGCTGCAGAATACGGCCCTGGACCTGTCGGGCGGCCAGCAGCAGCGGCTGTGCATCGCCCGGGCGCTGGCCGTCGAACCTTCTGTGATCCTGATGGATGAGCCTTGTTCGGCACTTGATCCCATTGCCACAGCAAGGGTGGAGGAGACCATTGCCGAGCTCAAGGAGAGCTACACGATTGTCATCGTGACGCATAACATGCAGCAGGCATCCCGTGTATCTGACTACACAGCATTCTTCTATCTGGGTCGACTGGTCGAGTTGGATCACACGAAGCGTGTGTTCACCAATCCACGCCTGCGACAAACGGAAGACTACGTCACGGGCCGCTTCGGCTAACAGGACGGAAGGATCATGGAACGGCAACTGGATCAGCAACTCGATGAACTCAAGAGTGAGTTTCTCCGCATGGGTGCGGAGGTGGAGGAGTCCATCGTCATCGCGCTCAGGGCTCTCGTGGAGCGCAGCGACGAACATGCGGCGGCGGTGATCGCCAGCAATAAGCGTATCGATGCGTGGGAAGTGGAGATCGAGGGCAAGATCCTCACCCTCATGGCGACCCAACAGCCCGTGGCAACCGATCTGCGCTTGCTGGCGACGATGATGAAGATCAATTACGACCTGGAGCGCATCAACGACGAGGCGGTGAACATCGCCCAGCGGGCGATCGAGCTGAACAAGGCGCCACAGCTGAAACCCTTCATCGATCTGCCGCGCATGGCCAACATCGCTCAGGAAATGGTCAAGGCGGCACTGGATGCTTTCGTCAGGCGGGACCCGGAGGCGGCGCGTGATGTCTGCCGACGCGACGAAGAACTCGACCTGCTGCGCGACCAGATATTTCGCGAATTGCTCAGCTATATGAGGGACGGCAACGATACCGTGGAGCGGGCGATCCAGCTGATTCTGGTCTCCCGGCACCTGGAACGAATGGGGGACCATAGTTCAAATATCTCGGAGAACGTCGTGTTCCTCGCCGAGGGCCATATCATTCGACATCGGAAGGATGAGTTGTGAGCCCCCGCGTACTGATCGTGGAGGACGAGCCCGACATCGTCGAGCTCGTGTCCTACAATCTGCGCCAGGCCGGGATGGAGGTGGACTCTGCGGGAGATGGCGAAAGTGCCCTCGAACGCGTCGCGGTACAGCGTCCGGATCTCATCATTCTCGATGTGATGCTCCCCGGCGTCGATGGTCTTGAATTCTGTCGTTTGCTCAGGCAACGCCCGGATGTGCGGGACATTCCCATCATGATGCTTACCGCCAGGGCGGAGGAGGTGGATCGCATCGTCGGTCTCGAGCTGGGCGTCGACGACTATGTCACCAAACCTTTCTCCCCGCGCGAATTGGTTCTGCGTGTGAAGGCGATTCTCCGACGCGTCGACGGGCAGGCCCGGACTGCTGCAGGCAATACGCCCCGACTGTCTGCCGGCCCGATTGTGATCGACCTCCAGAGCCACGACGCCTACGTTGACGGCGCGGCTCTGACGCTGACGGCGACGGAATTCAACTTGCTGCAGACGCTGATGGAGCGTCGCGGTCGTGTGCAGAGCCGTGAAGAGTTGCTCAATGTTGTCTGGGGATACCAGTACGCGGGCTACGGTCGCACCGTCGATACCCACGTGCGCCGACTGCGAGAAAAACTGGGGGACGCACATGAGATGGTCGAAACCGTGCGCGGTGTGGGCTACCGGCTTCGCCGTGACAAAACCTGAGCGTCCTGACGGGGCAGGATCACTGCTTCCATGCGACTGAAATGGCGCCTGGCCCTCGGTGGCGCACTGCTCTTTGCCGCCTTGCTGCTGCTGGCCGACATCTATGTCGGCGGCGGCGCGGATCCGACCCAACCAACGCGACGGATCGGGGATCCCCAGTTTGTCATCATGGTGTTGGTTCTGGGGGCTCTCTCGGGGGCCGGACTGGTGCGCGTTCTGGAGCGCCCTTTTGCTGACCTGACGCGGGTCCTGCGCACCGGCGAGGCCGGCTGGGAACAAGGAGGGGCAACGAAACTTGCCGCGGTTTCACCGAC
>CALFPI010000400.1 GCA_937919035.1 uncultured Gemmatimonadaceae bacterium | reverse complement strand
AGCTCGATGGCCCGGGCACTGGCCAGGACAATGCGATCACCATCGATGGAGACGACGGATCCCAGATCGTCGCCGCCTTCGGTAACCAGATTGCATTCGCCCCCCTGAACCAATTTGTCATTCATCTGCAGGACCCGGAAAACATAGAGGAACCGTCGTTGCTCGCCGTCAACGTCCAGTGGTTCACCTGCGGCCACCTGGATCTCATACGGGCCCATACGCTGTCGCATAGACTCCATTTCGCCCGCGACGGCACGACGGAAGCTTTTGATGAAGCGCTGCAGCATCGACTCGGTATCCTGCTTCGGGGGGGCAGGAAACTCGCTGCAAGTTCGTACTGCTCGCAAGTTTGTTTGACTGCACCCCGGCGTGTGGCAGTATATCGATGCCAGTTCCATCGACACGACCTCCCGAACACAGCCCGCGAGAAGCCGATGCCTGCACCGAACATTCTCTTTCTGATGACGGACCAGATGCAGGGGCGAGTACTGGATCCCGACCACCCCTGTCATACACCCAACTTCGATCGCCTTATCGCCCGAGGGGTACGACTCCCCAAGGCCTATACGCCGAATGCGGTGTGTTCGCCGGCCCGGGCAAGTCTGATGACGGGATTGCTGCCCCATTCTCACGGCGTGCTGGAAGTCATTCACTGCGTCGATGCGGACCAGTGCAATCTGCGCACCGAGTTTCCGCACTGGGCCCAGCGGCTGGTGGCGGCCGGGTATCACACGGGCTACTTCGGCAAATGGCACGTGGAGCGATCGGAGGATCTGAGCCAATTCGGCTGGCAGGTGAATGGCAGCAGCACAAGCCCTCGGTTCGCAGCGCACAAGGACCGGGTCGGCGCGGCATCGAAGCCGGCGACGTTGTCGTTGTGCGGCAACAACGACCATCCCGAGGGGTATGAGAATTCCCTGCTCTATGGCGTGACGGACGTCCCGCCGCAGCGGCGAGGCATGGGTATCACCACGGATCTGGCGCTGCAGTTTCTGCACAACGAAGCTGCCGGCGCGGCTGCAGCCGCCGCGCCCTGGTGTTGTTTCGTCAGTGTCACCGAACCGCACGATCCCTTCATCACGGGCGCCGAGGCCTTTTCCGGCTACACCGTCGATGAAGTGGAGTTGCCGCCAAATGCTGCCAACGATCTGCACAACCAGCCAGGTCTCTACCGCAAGGCGGGACGGACGTGGCAGGGCATGACACAACGACAGAAGCAGGAAGCGGCCGTCTGCTACTGGGCCTCCATCACGGAGATCGATGCCCAGTACGGTAGACTCATCGATTTTCTGGAGACCTCCGGGCAGCTCGACAACACGATCGTGGTGCTGACGAGTGATCATGGCGAGCTGCTCGGTGCCCACGGCATGTACTGCAAGAATGTCAGTGGTTTCGAGGAGGTGTATAACATTCCCATGGTTGTCAGTGGCCCGGGGATACAGCAAGGCGTGACTGGTGCGGCACGTGTCGGTCTGCACGATCTGTGCCCGACATTGCTTGAGCTTGCCGGCGCCGCACCGATGGATGTGCCGGACTCCACCTCCTTTGCTTCGGCCCTGCGGGATACCGCCGGGGGGGCGGGACCGTTCACGCGGGGTTTCGCCGAGTACCACGGAGGGCGTTATCGCCTGACCCAGCGCGTGATCTGGGATGGTCCGTGGAAACTGTGCTGGAATGGCTTTGATTTTGACGAGCTCTACAACCTCGATGACGATCCGTTCGAGATGACCAATCGTATCAGCGACGACACGGCCGATGAACACCTTCGGGGGCTGATGCGTTACGCCTGGAACGTCGTGCGAGTCACACGGGATGCGGCGTTGCTCAACTCCCAGTACCCCATTCTGCGCCTGGCACCGTACGGACCGGATCTGCCATGAGGTCGCCGCGCACCGCAGGGGTCCGGTTCGCCGGGTGGTAGTGTCAGATTCGGCATCACAGGATTCCGCTTCTGCTTCGGGAACGCTCTGGTGGCTGCGCAGCGCCTGCTTTTTCCAGGTGTTTGCTTTCGGCGTTGCCTGGCCCTTCGAGGGTGTCTGGATGCGCCAGCAGGGCCTGGGTGAGTCTCTCATCGGCGCCGTTGCCTCCCTGTCCACGGCGGTGCTGCTGCTGGCCGGCCTTGGTTGGGGTGTAGTTGCCGATCGCACCGGTCGCCCGGACCGCATCGTCCTGTTCGGTTGTGCCGGCGTTGCCGCAAGTCTGGCCTGGTTGACGTTCTGCAGCGGTCCGCAGGACTTCGCGCTCTACGCCATCGGTCGTGGGCTGAGCATGCCCATGATCGGCAATCTGATGCCGATGCTCGCCATCAGCGCCCTGGGAACGGCCGCCCAGGGACGGGGCTACGCCCGCTACCGCATCTTCGGCTCCTTCGGTTACATCTGCTCCACACTCCTGCTGCCGCGACTGCTGTCTGTGGGCTCCCTGTTCTGGGCCGCCGCCGCCGCGCTGTTGACGGCCTGCCTGCCGCTGTCACAGATCCGCATCCACTTCCAGCCCCGTCGCCGTGGTGGCAGTGTGCGCCAGTTGCTGCGGCAACGCGGGTTTGTCGGCTTTCTCCTGGCCAGTCTGTTGTTTTCGCTGGCGACGCCCGCCGTCTTCACCTTCACCGCTGTTTATGCACGCGAACTGGGTGCCGATCAGGTTTTCATCGGTCTGCTGGCGGCGACCCAGGGCGTGATCGCCGTCGTCGCCCTGCCCCTCACGGGGGCCATGGTCGATCGCTTCGGGGTCCGGCTGCTGCTCTGGCTGGGATTTTTGGCCCAGCCGCTGCGGGCGGTGGGTCTGGCTTTTGTCGATGACTACCACTTCCTGTTGTTGCCGCAGGCATTGCACTTCTTCACCTGGGCCGGCTTCGAAGTCGCCGGTGTGCTGCTGGTGAACCAGTTGGCCGCCGAGGATGGTGGTGGTACGGCGCAGTCCCTGTTCCGTGGCAGTCAGGTGCTGGGGTCGTTGATCGGCGCCTCCGTCTGTGGGTATCTGGCGGAGTTCCACGGCTATGGCGCGATGTACGGCATCGCTGCCGGTCTGGCTGCCTGCGGCTGGGGCCTGTTCAGCCTGCTCACGTGGAGAGGGAGCCAGACCAGGGCTTTGTGACGGCCGTCACCGCGCACTACACACAGGAGCGCGTCTGTGTACATTGTACCAATTGTTGCCCGGAGCTATTGCCCGGAAACTATTGCCCGGACGGAGGAATCCAGAAATGCCTGCAAACATCGTGCGCCGCAGTTCTCTCGGCCTGATCCTGCTCATCCTCATACTCGCCCTTCCTGCAGGGGCCGTCACAGTATCGGATCCGACCGCCTCTCTCGACAATCTGCCGCCGGAACCGGTGAGCAATGTCACCGCCGTTGTCGTGGCGGCAGGCGTGGAAGTCGGCTGGAGCCTGTCTCCATCCGACGGCCTCCGTCCGGCGCCGACGGGTGACGTCACATCCGGTGGTACTTTTGTGTCGGTCAATGATGTGGCCGCCTACCAGGTGTTGCGCAGTGAGAACGGCGGCGACTTCGATCTGATCGGGACCGTAGCGCCCGGCGACAGTCTGTTCCTTGATGACACCGCCGTCAGCGGTGCCTCCATCATCTACGGCGTGATCGCCCTGGATGCCACCGGCAATGAGAGCGCCGGCACCGAGTCCGGGCCGATCAGCCTAGGGCCGCCGCCGAGCCTGGTTCTGGACCCCAGGACCGATGTCGCTTTCGGCGAAGTCGCTGCCGATGCTGTGGTGACACACGTGATCACGGTGACCAACGCGGCGACCGAAGCCAACGCCACGCTCACGCTCACGGCGGCGATCGGCGAGTCGGTTGCCGGCGTGTCATGGCAGGGATTTTCTGTTGATCCGCCGAGTCTCATTCTTGCTCCCGGCGCCAGCGCCGAACTGACGGTCACCTTCAGCGCCAGCGAAGCCGGGAATTCCAATGGTGATTTCGCCGGCCTGTTGACTCTTACCTCCACCGATCCCGATCCTCAGGATCGGGAGGTGGAGATTGAGCTTGATGCCACGGTGGTGGACGGCATCGAGACGCCGGAGATTCAGATTTCCTCTCTGATCGTCAATTTCGCCAAGCGCCAGATTGCCACGACGGCGACGCGCCAGATCACGATCAGCAATCTCGGTGGCCTGCCGCTGTCGGGCAGTGTCAGTCTGAGCGGGTCCAGCACCTTCAGCTTTACCGGCGGCAGCTTCAGTCTTGCGTCTGGCGAGACGCATGCGGTTACTGTGGCTTTTGCGCCACAGGCGGCGGGCAATTTCGACGCGGTGTT
>CALFPI010000399.1 GCA_937919035.1 uncultured Gemmatimonadaceae bacterium | reverse complement strand
CCTCGGAGACACTGAGCTTCGACAGCATCAGCCCGGGAGGCGCGGGCGGCGCGGTGCTGGACAACGTTGAGATCGTTCGTGTGCTTGAGAACTTCTCTCTCGGCACCGGTGGCGACGTTCTCGATCTCAGCACGCTGCTCGAGTCGGCTGCTGGTGCGCCACAGGATGGTTCTGCTTTCGACAACGGCTGGCTGGAGTTCGACACGAGCTCGGGCGTCGACACGACCATCCTGTTTGACGCCGACGGTGCCGCCGGCACTGACTTCGACCTCGTACCGGTTCTGACACTCATCGGGACGGTGCTGACGGAGGACGACACGGCGCACTATCAGCTCGGGTAAACGCGACGCCGGACATGTCCCAAACCTGCTGCAGACACAGGCTTCTTGCCTGTGTCTGCCAGCGACGTCGAGGTCGGTTACGCTGTGTGACCGTCCGGGGCTCGATGACCGGTTGCCATGCTATTTCGGTGTAGCTAGCTTGCCGCTGCTTTCAGGCTCCTCATTCCTTACCATTTAACCGGGCTCTCGCCGAATTCCTCGAGGCAATGTACCGGGGGCCGTGAACTCAGTCACATGGAGATGAGCGCCTGTTGGCGCGTCGGATGGAAAGCACGAAGAGCAAAAGTCGATTTCCGGAGCTCGCCGCGGCGCTGAGGGAGGTGCGGGCATACTTCGGATATGCGGCGTTGTTCAGCGCTGCCATCAACCTGCTGTTGCTTGTGCCCGTCATCTATATGCTGCAGGTCTACGACCGCGTGCTGTCCAGCGGCTCGCTCTCCACCCTGGCGATGCTGTCGATCCTGATGGTCTGTCTGATGATGGCGATGGGCGGCTTTGACTGGGTGCGCGCGACGATCATGATCGCTGCCAGCAACCGTTTGGAGGCAAGTCTTCGTGGACGTGTTGCTGACGCCACCTTCAAGCGGGCTCTTCTGAGTGGCGGCATGGTCAGCAATTCCCAACCGCTCAACGACCTGGCACAGATGCGTCAGTATCTGACGGGGCCTGGCCTGTTCGCCTTCTTTGACACCCCCTGGGTGCCAATCTACATCCTCGTGATGTTCATGTTTCATCCCTGGTTTGGCGTTGCCGCTGTGCTCGCGGTCATCATCATGCTCGGCTTGGCCTATGCCAATGAACGGGCAACCAATGCGAAACTGCAGGAGGCGAATCGGCTCAATAGTGCTGTGATCAACAGTGTCAGCAGCAACCTGCGCAATGCGGAGGTCATCGCGGCGATGGGTATGGCAAGCAGCATTCATGCGCGCCACCAGGTTCGCGCCGATGAAGTGATGCGTCTGCAATCGGAAGCCAGCCAACGATCCGGCATCATCAGCACCATCTCCAAAAGCTTTCGCCTAATCACGCAGAGCAGCTTGCTGGGCCTGGGTGCGCTGTTGGCGCTGCAGCAGGATATTTCCTCGGGTATGGTGATTGCCGGCTCTCTGTTGCTGGGCCGCGCTCTGGCCCCCATCGACCAGATGGTGGGTTCCTGGCGAGGCTTCTCCATCGCCAGAGCGCAGTACGACCGCCTGGGAGAACTGCTCGAGAAGATTCCACCCGACGCAGATTCGATGCGTCTGCCGGCTCCGGAGGGCAAGTTGACGGCAGAGCAGATCGTCGTCATTCCCCCTGGTGCCACCGTGCCTGTAGTAAAGGGCGTATCCCTCGAGCTGTTGCCTGGTGAAGCGCTCGGCGTCGTCGGGCCGAGTGCCTCCGGCAAATCAAGTCTGGCGCGGGCACTGCTGGGCGTCTGGCCCGTACGGAACGGCACCGTACGTCTGGATGGTGCCGACATCGCAAGTTGGGACAGGACCCAGTTGGGTCCCTTCATTGGTTATCTGCCGCAGGACATCGAGTTGTTCGACGGGACCGTTGCCGAGAATATCTGCCGCTTTGGCGAGACGGACGCTGAGATGGTCGTCGAGGCAGCCAGAATGGCCGGCGTCCACGATCTCATCCTGCACCTGCCCAATGGCTATGACACCGTAATCGGTGAGGCGGGCGGCCTGCTTTCGGGCGGGCAGAGACAGCGGATCGCGCTGGCGAGAGCGGTCTATGGCCAGCCTCGGCTTGTGGTGCTCGACGAGCCCAACTCCAACCTTGACGACCAGGGTGAGAGAGAACTGGTGGAGGCGGTCGGGCGCTTGAAGGCGGCCAGGTGCTCGGTGGTCGTCATCAGCCACCGCACGCTGATCCTGCAGCGTGTGGACAAAATGCTGGTGCTCAGAGATGGTCTCCCGATCGAGTACGGTCCACGCGACGAGGTCTTGAATAAGTTGATGGCCCTTGGGCCCGCGAAGTCAGCGACCAGCTGATGACGGACATGGTTGAAGTGAGGCAAACGGCAACAGGAGGCAGCGCGCTGGTAGGCATGGGGATGCCCCTTCGTATCGGTGGGGTTCTGCTGGCGCTGGTGTTCGGCGTCTTCGGAATCTGGGCTGCCGTGGCGCCCCTCGATGGCGCCGCTCACGCGCCGGGTCGAGTGATGGTCGCTTCCTACAGCAAGACGATACAGCACCTCGAAGGCGGGATCGTTGCAGACATTCCCGTCGGCAATGGTGATCGCGTTACCGCTGGACAGCCGCTCATGATCCTGGACGATACCCAGCCGTTGGCACAGCTGCAGATCGTCAATGGTCAATGTGCCGCGCTGCGGGTCAGGGAGGCACGCCTGGTTGCCGAACGGGATGGCCTCGATGCGGTGGTTTATGCGGCGGATATTTCCGACGCGGATGCCGAAACCAGGGGAGAAATGGCTGCCCAGAAGCAGATCTTCCTGGCCAGAAGAGCAGCCCGGCAGGCGAGCGTTGAAGTACTCGAACAGCGTATGGAACAGTTACGATCCAAGGGTACCGGACTCGAGGCTCTGAAGCAGAGCAAGGAGATGCTGGCTGGTTCGTACGCCGATGAACTGGAAGACACGCAGGCTCTGCTGAAGGAAGGCTTCTCCGACAAGAGTCGACTCCGAGAGTTGCAACGCGCTTTTGCGACGCATGCCGGTGAGGCAGCCGATCTCATTGCGCAGATCTCCTCGACCCAGATGCAGATTGGCGAAACCAGACTCGAAATCATCCGACTGGAGCGCCAATTCCAGAACGAGGTCGTCAGTGAACTTGCCGAAGCGCAGACGGCCATTGATGATGTCACGGAGCGTATCAGGGCGGTGACAGACATAGTTCAGAGAACCACGATTCGCTCACCAGTGGATGGCATTGTCAATGGCCTGCAGTTCCACACACTCGGAGGCGTCGTCAGCCCCGGTTCACGGATCCTGGACATCGTACCGGAAAACGAAGACTTGATCGTTGAGGCCAGGTTGTCTCCCAATGACATCGACCGGGTGGCTCTGCAGCAGCAGGCGACGATCAGGTTCTCCGCCTTTGGCAGAGCGGTGCCAACGACGTTTGGTCGCGTCGTGAATCTGTCGGCAGACAGCTTTGTCGATGAAAGGACCGGAGCCCCATACTACTTGGCGAGAATCGAAGTGACACACGAGGGCATGGAAGATCTGCAAGGTCTGCAGTTGGTACCTGGCATGCCTGCTGAGGTATTTATCAACCTGTCTTATTCACACGTGAGGTGAAAGAAGAGCTGTACTTTGGTGCCCC
>CALFPI010000398.1 GCA_937919035.1 uncultured Gemmatimonadaceae bacterium | reverse complement strand
CATGCCGATGGCGCGCACGCCCACGTCCGTCTGCCGGGACGCAGCCATTGCCGTGTTTGTCGTCAGCAGTCCCGTGAGCAGTCCGGTGAGCAGTCCGGCGCGCCCCATACGGGCCAGCAGGCGGTATGTCGTGGAAGATTCGATCATGGTTCGTCGATCACGATGACATCGCCGCCGCGCACGTTGGGGCCAATGCCGGCCTGCGCATTTCCAGGGAACTTGACGGAGACATTGTACGGGCCGACAGGGGCGCCGAAGATGACCTCGGAGCCACCGGCCGTTATGCCATCGTCGGATGTGACTGTGCGTGGCACCGATGTCGGCGGCAAGACCTGCTGGAAGGCGATCGTGTCGTTTGACACGGCGTCGATCAGGTGCACTCTGGCGCCGTAGCCGTAGAGATTGGCGCCGCCTGCGTCGGGCCCCTTGCCACGTACGACGACACGCAGGAAGCGGGACTCGTCCGAAGTATTCTGATACAAGCGGTTGCCCAACCCCCATCCGTCCGTGACGTAAAAGTCCGGCGTGCCATTTGTGTCGATATCAGCAAAGGCCACTGCCAGGTGCGCCGATACCGCTGTCGACAAACCCGCGTTGCCGGTGGAATCAGCGAAGATGCCACGGGCTGCTCCGGCGAGAAACACGTCGGACTGCTGCTGACGATCGGCGCCATTTGCCAGGTAGAGATCCTGATAGCCGTCGCCATTGGCGTCGGCCCACGCAGCCATGGCTGACAGCCACCCCGAACTTGGCAGGGCGACCTCGGCGGCATCTGCGACGTTGACAAAGGTATCAGCGCCATCATTCCGATAGAGTGCATTGGCGCCAACATTGGCCAGGTAGAGATCGAGGTCACCATCGTTGTCATAATCGGCCCAGGCGCCGGACTGGCCGATTTCGGCGTCGGCCAGCGACAGGGCACAGGCGACCTCGGTGAACAGGCCCTGCGCCGCGTTCAGATCATTGCGGAACAGACCATTCTCCTGCTCCCGGTTGATCACGTAGATATCAAGATCGCCGTCGTTGTCGTAGTCGACCCAGGTGAGGCCGTTCGTGTCGCGCTTGTCACCCACGCCGAGGTCCGTCACCCGCTCGAGAAGGCCGGCGTTGTTGTGGTAGAGTTCGTTGTCGTGATAGAACTTGCCCAGGTAGATGTCGAGGAACCCGTCGTTGTCGTAGTCGCCCCAGGCGACGGCGAAGACGCTGCCTTGCTTGATGAGGTTGACCATCTCCCGTACACGTCCGACCTCCATAAACGACTGGCCCCCATCCCCCTGGTAGAGGAAGTCCTGCTCGAAAAAATCGGCCACGTAGAGGTCGAGATCGCCGTCGTTGTTGTAGTCGGCCCAGGCGGCGGCGACGCTGTTGCGATCGTTGTCGACACCCAGATCCGGCGCGACGTCGACCATGGCCAGGGCACCAGCCGTGGTGTCGTTCCGATAGAGTCGGTTTGGCGGAACCTGCTGCGCCGTTCCCCAGTTTGTCACGTAGAGATCGACATCCCCATCCCCGTCGTAGTCACCCAAAGCCAGGTTCGTGCTGTATTGCCCGGTGTTGGCCACACCTGCTGCATCGGTGACGTTGATGAACTGTGACCATCCCGCCGTCGGCAGGGCGCCCACGAGGGCCACCATGCGCAGGAGCCGCAGCGTTTTTTTGCGTGTCTTCATGTTATCTCACCACCGCCACAACTTTTTCAGTCTGAGCGCTGCCGGCGCTGACAACGACGACATAAAGGCCTGAGGCGACGGGTTCCCTGTCATCGTTGCGGCCATCCCAGGACAGCGAGTTGCGGCCTGGCGCCATCGGCACGTCGCTGGCGACGATCCGCTCAAGGCGCCCGGCCGCGTTGTAGACGCGGATGGTGACATCTGCGGGGCCGGACAATTCGAAGGAGATGTCTGTCGCGTCGCGCAAGGCACCGCCGACGGGCGTGAAGGCCCGCGGCTGGCAGTCGACGCCGGTCAGTCCAATCGCGCCGACTGCAACGGACAGATCTTCGATGAGGGCGAAGACACCAAAAGCATCGACCGTCGTGCGCACAACCTTTGCGCTCGGATGGGCCGTGCCACCGACGCGGCGCCAGGTGCCGCCCTCAAGGGCGAAAATACCAAGGCGGGCGGGATCGGCACTGCCAAGTTCGGCGTCGGTGTACCTCAGGGCGAGAGTCGCCGGCTTGCGTAATGCGGCGCCGCCGGCATCGATGCTGAAAGCGCGACCGATCCGGGCGTCACTCTGTGTCAGGCCAGCGGGCTTGCCCGCTGCAGCGAGAACGGGCGCGATGCGGATCTCCGTTGCGCTCGCCGTCAGGGCATTCGGGGGCAAGTAGAGTTCCACAGCACGATCGGCGTTCGTCAACGTACCACCGGCGGCGGCATCGGCGAGACGGGCAGCGGTACTGAAACGCCAGGTGAATTCACCCTCGCCGAGATTGCCAAAGACGCGGGCGTTGATGGTCGCCTCGTATTCGGTGAAGTCCCTCAGCCCGCCTTCTGCGGCGAAGTTGACGACCGTCAGAGTCGAGTCTGTGCCGAAGCCGGTTACTGGGACAATCTGGAAGGCGACTTCGTCACCGTTGGCCTGTACGTCGGCCAGGCTGCGGGCCCAAAGCGAGAAGCCGGCGCCGTCCCGACGGGCAATGGGACCGGAGAAGGTGGCCTGCAAGGTTGCCTGCCCGGTGGAAACGCCCTCGTCGCCGTCCGCTGGCAGCGTGCCCACGACGGCGGGGATCGCGGTTGTGAAGGAGATCTCGAGATCGCTGCCCTTTGCCCGAGGCCCACCCACACGGGCGAGGACGGCAAGACGATACGCACTTCCCGATATCAACTCGACCGGCGGCAGGCTGGCGGTGAAGGTGCTTGCATCATAGATGAATTCACTCACCGGCAACAATATGGGACTCCCAGCCTGGCTCAGGCGGAAGTTTCGGGGGAGCAGTTGATCCACATCAACGGCGCTGGAAAACTCAACCTGCAGCCGACGCGTTCCGGCCATGACCGTCGCTCCGTCTGCCGGATCCGTTGCCACAGCGCGGGCGACCTGCGTGCTGAAGGCCCATACCAGACCGGCATCGGCCAACGGCCCGCGAACGTCTGCTGCAAGCTGAAAACGGTACGCGGTGCCGGCTCGCAGCCCGTTGGCAGGGACCACGCTCAGCGTGCCGGTTGCCACGTCATAAACTGCGGGGGACAAGGGTGCCTCGATCCCTTCGGCGAACAGCCGCAGAGCCCCTGCCGTTGCCAGCGCCGGACCGTCCAGAGGCCCATCGAAACGCATGACAAACGTGGGGTCCTGCACGGAGACGGTTGAATCCAGATCTGCCGGCGAGACCGAGAGCACCTGCGGCACAGCCGTTTCGAATTGCCAGCGGTAGGCACCGCCGCCGGATGTCGCCCGCAGGGGACCGCCCAGCAGGCCGCTGAGGGTTACTTGGTAGCGTGATCCGGGGCGCAGGCCTTCGGCCGGTTCGAAGCGAAGTGTCCCCGTCGCCTCATCAAAGATCGGTGCGTCCCGCAGTTCGACGCGTTGCCCCTCTCGAGAGATCTCGACGGCACCGGACACCTGCAGGGCGGCACTGAGGATCGCCGTATCGAAGCGTGCCTCGATGCGGCTG
>CALFPI010000397.1 GCA_937919035.1 uncultured Gemmatimonadaceae bacterium | reverse complement strand
TGCATCGACCAGATGAGTCTTGTCGGATGCGACTGGACGCACGATAATGGGCCCTTGAATCTCCTATCCGTTACCCCACTGTCGCACTGGAACGGCGGGCAGCACCTGTTCGGTCAGCCGTGCCGCGGTGTCGACCATGCGACGGCCCAGACAGGACGGCCCAGACAGGACGGCTCAGACAGGACGGCCCAGACATGACGGGCAGAAGCCGCGCGAAACGGGCACTCCCAGCCATGATCACGCCTTCGACAGGTGGAAAATCAGATTGCCCAGTGATGCCAGGGGTCCTCGGGGATCGACTCGCGCACCATGGCGTCGTCCGCGTGGACCCAGCGGGCGAAAAAGCCGACACGGGGCGACGGGTTGACATTGGTTGAGCCACTGTGACACAACCAGCCATGCCACAGGATGACATCGCCGGCCCTGGCAACAAACTGCCGTGGTGGCTCCGGCCCGCCGTCTGAAAAGATACCCCAGCCACGCGCCTCCCACTCGGGGGTTTCGCGAAAGGTGCCCTCAATGCGATCCGGCTGGTGGCGGAAGTAACGGTGGGCAAGGTGATGGCTCGCGGGCCAGTACACGTAGCACCCACCCTCGGACTCGACGTCGTGCAGGTACGTTGTAGCCCCCACCATGAGCACCGCCTGGCAGCCTTCGCCGGGGTAGCCGTCCAGATGCCCCGAGTCGGGCATGGTCCAGTCGGCATCCTTCTGTGGCCATCGTACCGCCACACCGCAGCCGCCGCCACTGAAGTGACCGCCCCCGACCTGCTGCGCGATGGCCTGCAGGTCCGGCATGTCGCCGAACATCGGGTCAGGCTTGAAACCCTCGACTTTCTCCGGCCACTTGTCGGGCTCGTCCAGCGTGCAACCCAGGTAGCCCCAGAACTGTTCGCGCCATTGGGCCACCACATCATCGGCCACAAAGCCTGGCAGCACGAGGTAGCCATTGGCCTTGAACGAGTCGATCTGGTCCTGCGTCAAAGGCTGCTCGTCGATGCGGCTGTTCTCGCTCGGCGGCATCGGTTACTCCGGCAGCCCGGCGATCGTGTTGACGGCATCCACGTGTTCACCCCGTGTCACGAATGACAGTCCTACCGTGCTTGATACACCCACATGCACAGCTTCGGCAAGGGGCTTGGTCGCATGGGCGCCACCTTCCCACTCGATCAGGAAGTTCGCCCCCGAGCCGGCCGAGTCCTTGTGTGCCAGTTGAACTTTGTGCGTCTGCATGGGTCTGAGATCGATCGCATTGTCGAGGAAGGAACGCTCCAGGTGACCGTCGGCGTTGTAGAAGTAGATCTTGTGGATTCGGATCGAGTCGCGAAAGCTGGTGTTGTGCACTGACAGCGTGATGGCCAGTTGAAAGCGCTGTATCGGCTGGCCGCCGTGGTAGACGTGGGTGTAGGCCGGAACATAGATGACCTCATGATCACCAAACTGATCGAGCGATGCCGCTGATGTCATCGCCGCCTCCTCGCCGGTCTGCTGCTTCGGCTCGGTGCACGCCACGAGTGTCAACAGGGTCAGAACTGCGGGAGAAACTATGCGCATGGGGATTCAAGCTCCGTGAGATGTCGGGTTCGCGAGACTAGGCATTTCAGCCAAGACTGTCCAGCCCGATGTGCTCGCAAGTGCTTGTTTCCCCCTACCGGGATTTTCCCGTATATCTGGAAGGTCGTGGCCCCTGCGCGTCGGCAGGAGCCAGTGAGGAAATCCATTGCTCGTGGCGCATGTGCCCGGGGAGAAGATCATGGCGGAAACGCCGAACAACGCTGGTCCCGTTGCGTCGGATTCGACGTTTCGTCGAACGCGCCGTCGTGTGGCGGATGTATTGTTCTCACGGAACAAGGACGAAGCCTGGACACGGGTCGTCGACATCTCCCTGATCCTGCTTATCGCCCTCAATGTCGTGGCGGTGATGCTCGACTCCGTCCACACGATTCATGTGAGCTACGGCGTCTATCTGCACACCTTCGAACTGGTGTCCGTCCTGGTCTTCAGTCTCGAGTATGTGCTGCGGATCTGGTCAGCCGTGGACAACCCCTGGCAGGCCCAGTACCGCCGTCCCCTGGTGGGGCGGTTGCGCTTTGCCGGCACCGCCATGGCGGTGATCGACCTGCTGGCTATTCTGCCGTTCTATCTGGGCGCCTTCGGCCTTATGGATCTGCGCTTTCTTCGTGTCCTGCGACTGCTGCGCATCTTCAAGCTGACCCGCTATTCTGGTTCGATGACCCTGCTGTTTCAGGTCCTGCGCGCCGAAGCCCGAACCGTAGGCGCCGCCCTGTTCGTGTTGCTGCTCATGCTCGTCATCGCCTCGAGCCTGGCTTTTATGGTGGAGGGCGTGTCGCACCCAGGCGGTGGCTTCGCGTCAATACCTGAGGCCATGTACTGGGGTGTGATCACCATGACCACCGTGGGATATGGGGATGTCGTGCCCTCTTCACCTGCCGGCAAGTTACTGACATCGGTCCTGGCCATTATCAGTGTCGCCATGGTGGCACTGCCCGCGGGCATCCTCGCGTCGGGTTTCACCAGCGCCGTGCAGCGCCGCCGCGAACAGATGGAGGATAAGATCGAGGAGGCCCTGGCCGACGGGTCATTCTCTGCCGAGGACGAGGCCGAGATCGCCGATCTGGTGGAGCGACTCAACATGAGCGAAGCAGACGTGCGCGCCATCCGCATGTCCGTGCATCGGGATATGGGTGACGCACGGCCATGTCCCCATTGCGGCAGAAAGCCCGATGAGCCGGGCACGCAGCCGTGATCTTCGAATTGATAGTTGAACCCCGTTGACAGCGTCAGGGGGCGCCGAGGTCCTACTCTTTCCCCTGAGGGATTCGCGCTGGCAACAGCGAGAGAGTCTGTGATCACACGCTGTGGCCCTAAGAATAGTCAGCACGACGGGTCATCTGCCCACGATCCAAAGGCGCAGGATGCGCTCCCTCTTGTCATGGTTTGAGTCTCGGAGTGAGGACGAGACGGAAATGAATCGCCAGGTGAGGATCATGAAAACGACGATGACGTCACGCGAGCGACTGCTGGCACAGCCTCGCCTCCTACCCGATAAACATCTAAGACCAGGCACAGCAAACATCCCTGGCTGACAACACGCCTCACTGGTGCTACGCGCTGCTACTCCTGCCTCGGTCCTGGCAGCCATCGGCCCACCTCGCCACGTCAGCCAGCCGTTCCCGGGTAAACACGGGGGCTAACTGGTCGATCTTGTGTGTCAGGTCACGGACCATATAGGCGCCGGCCCACGCGAAGAAGAAGTCCAACCCCTCCAAGGGTGGTGCGGCTTCCATATAGCCGTCTTGCCAGCCTCGAGCAAAGACCTTCAGCAGTTCAGGGTCTCCGATATCGGCGAAATGCAGAATCGTATAGGTTCGGGCATAGTCGGCACGCGGGTCGCCTGCTGCAGCGTTGGCCCAGTCCTTCGACATCTGCAGACGGGTCACGCAGGTGATGCAACAGGGCCATGCCGGGACACCAGCCGAGAAGAAGCGCGGCTCGGTCAGCCAACACGCCCTCGCGGTGAACGGCTGGGACGGGCAGCTGATCGGCGGCAGCACGCATGGCGGCCCGTTACGGGCTCGATCGATGCGGGCTTCTCCAAGCCCAGGGCTTCGAGGACGGCGATGGGGTCTGGCGCAGGAGAGCTCATATCGGTTTCATTCCCAGATACGGTCGCGGCGTCGATGGAGCGCGGCCGATGCCGGAGAGAAAGAGACTGGAGTGATCAGACACACGCTTGCGCCACACTGGATCGTCGCAGTCTCGACCCTGGCCTTCACTGTAACCCAAGGGGTTGCCCAATTGCCCGACACGACTGCGTACTGGCCCACGAACGGGTGGCGCCAATCCACACCCGAACAGCAGGGCATGGACTCAGATCTGCTGGCGCAGGCACTGGACCTGGTCGCAGAAACATGACATAAAGGTCCACAGTGTCCAGATCGTCCGGCACGGGTATATGGTCATGGATGCCTACTTCCAGCCATACCAACAAAATCGGCTACACGATCTGGCCTCTGTCACCAAGAGCGTATGCTCCGTTCTCATCGGCATTGCCATCGACAAAGGCTTCCTGGCGTCGGCGAACGTTCCGGTTACTGATGTGTTCGGCAACCGCTCGATCGAGAATCTGGGACCCGCCAAGCGGAAGTTGACCATCCGGCACTTGCTGTCAATGACATCCGGCTTTGAACGCTCCTTTCCGGATGATGAAGATCAGCTTCTGGACATGCGCAAGACGGGCGACTGGATCCAGTACGTGCTGGATCTGCCGGTCAGCGGCGAGCCTGGGGATGCGTTCGATTACTTCAGCTGCAACTACCATCCGCTGTCAAGAAAAGGGGCATCGATTTCGCGAAATCCACCATCTGCCCAGTCACGGATCGATCGCGTGTCTTCCCGACCGTGACACTCGCCATGGCGGCTACCTCACACTGAATTAACCGCCTGGCGACGCCAAGCCGAACGAGGCGCTGTGCCACCATCTCCGAGGGCCGTGTCCGACTCCACTTGGTCTGTGGCCGTCACGTCCAGTGACTTCAGCACCTTCGCCGTTGCCCTCAGCACTACGGTCATTTCAGAAACGTCGAACTGGTAAGGTGAACCACATCGTCAGCTCAGCACCCCTGATCATCCGTCGACTGCGCACATGTAGCCTCACCGGCGCTCTCCAGGTCCTCTCCGGGTTCTGCGAGAGTTCCGAGATAAAGTCCTCAACCATGGCGTTAAGATCATAGATAGGCTCCCAACCCCACTCGTTGCGCGCAAATCGATCGTCGATTGGATGGATCGCGTTGTCGAGCAGGGCCTGGATCTCCTCATTGACATCGAAGGTGATCTCTGAATCCGTCAGCTTCTCCCTTATCAGATCAACCAGCTCCTGGGCGCCAGGACTGGGTCCACCAAGCAGGTCGTTCACCATCGTGATCCTCTCTGCGGGTGCCTCCGCCTGGGCGACCGTCGCCAGCGCGGCATCCTTGAAGTTCAGCAGCGGCACCCGCATATCCGGCCGAACCCAGATAGTGAAGGGGTTCCCCTTCGCCGACTCCTCGATAAACCAAGCTGTGTACTGCACCACCCCGTGCTGGCGTTGGTGCAACCCGAACAGCATTTGCTTGCTTTCCTATACGCTCCCAAGTATCCTGATCCCACGCGTCGTGCAGGCAGAGGCCCTGCAGCCGGGTATCGATCCCGTTGAGCTGGAGACGTTGGCAGCGTTCTTCAGCCAGTGCGCGATTCAGACGGTGACGCGACCGCGCGCCTATGCCACTGCCATGAGCGCCGCGGACAATGCCGCCCTGACCCTCGCCGTGCGCCGGAAGGCGGCTTTTCTGTTGTGCGACGAGCGCGTGACCCGCTTGATGGCGGAGAACGAGGGGATTTGACCCATCGGCACCCTTGGTGTCTTGCTAAGGGCCCATCAAGCTGACCTGCTTCCGAGGTTGGAGGTACGGAGGATGGTGGATCTCCTCATCCAGGCCCATGGATTCAGAATCGGCGTGGAAACCTACCAGGGTGTATTGGCACATCTGGAGCAGTAGACGAGGGAGGCAAGCGGCGTGAACGGGCCTGTTATGTCGGTGACCGCCAAGGCAATTTCGTTTGCTCAAGAGGTGCATCGCACGGTCTATATATTCCTCAGACGACCATAGTTGGGAGCCCCCCTGATAGCGCCCAAACTGTGGGTCCTCTTTCTTCTGAGACTCGCAGTGCTGGGCTCGGAGAGGGTCTCCGATGATGCGTTTGTATCGGAACATCGGCCGGAGTGTGTGCCGGCGTCAGCGGCCAGGGCGACCGTCGCGGTCGTTCCAGGATGGCCGAGAGCGTTACAAGCTCCGGTCTCCTTCTCAAGCGCGAAGGCATAGGGTCTCAGGTTCAATCTGTCGTCCTTCAGACTGTCTAGCCACTCAGAGAAGGGTGACCTGTCCCTTGCCTGGTCTCGGACTTGATGCGTGCCTGGCACCCGCCGGTGAACAGCTGGGTCCAGGTCGCCATTGTAGCTGACTGTGGCGATCGGCTATATTCCTGCTGGTCTGAACTGGGCAACTCCGATTCCTTGCCCTTGCAACGCCCCTTTCGTATCGCCATACGTCTGGGGCGCAAACCAGAAACTGTAAAGGAGCCAATATGGCAACGTACGAATGTGCAAAATGTGGTATGGCGGTGAACGCGACCTGTGCAAAATGCGACGCTCCGCTGGTGGATGACATCCTGACGTTGGACGATGGCAGAGAGGTGCAAATTTCGAAATGTCCCAATGATCATGGCAAAATCAAGTCACCCATGTGTTGCGGTGAAGACATGAGCTGCCCAGTAGCCTGACGTAGCGAATGTGACGCACCGGCTACCAACTTGAAGGGGACCTGAGTCCAATGACTCAGGTCCCCTTTCTGCTTGCCCCACGGCATTCAGGAGGTGGATGCCGCCGACAAGGGCCGTCATCTCAGAAGCAGTCAACGTCAGCATGTGGGCCCGATCCACCAGCAGCTCTGCCGCCGGTCTGCGAGCTGTCGAAGGCTATCTGGAGG
>CALFPI010000396.1 GCA_937919035.1 uncultured Gemmatimonadaceae bacterium | reverse complement strand
CTGATTTGTCGCCGACGATGAACCATCCCCAGGGCGTCTGCTCCGCGTACAGGAACCGGCCTTCGAAGCCTGGCGGCAGCGCCTCGGTGGCTGGTTTCAGGTCACGCGCGGCGGCCCGAATCCGGTGCAGGGTCCGCGACTGGGTCAACGGGCTCAGGTGCAGGGCGGCCCGCAGCAGCCGGGAAACATCCACGCGCTTGGCAAGGCGCAGCGTCTGTATGTGTGCCTCGGTTTCGGTACTGTCTCCTTCATCCAGATAGAAGGACCGATCGAAACGTTGCAGCAGGGGCCCAACGCCCTGGCGCAACTCCATACGCTCAGTGGCGGACAGGCCCGCAAAGGCTGCTTCGACCTGCGCCACCGCCGCCTGCAGGGGATCGAGCAGGAGCCGGGCAAGAGCCGCCGATGGTACGGGGTCCGCTGCTCCGGGTGGAGGTACCGAAGGCCATGGCAGATCAAGATGAGACGCCGCCCCCAGCAGATACTCGGTCAAGCCCAGGTCGGGGGCGAAGGTCTGGCTCAGGGCGCGAGCGGCGGTGGGCGCCTTCAGCGGATGGCGCAGCACGAACTCGGCATCGGCGAGCCGACCGTCGACGCCGTACCGCGTCAGTTCCAGCGCCAGCGCCTGTCTGAGCGTGTCCGCCGCCCCCTGCGCCTGCTGTTGTTGGATCAGATGCAGGGCCCGCGCCTCTTCCGGCCCGATCGCTTGCTCCCAGTCGCGGTGACGTTCGGCAAGGGGCACCTGAAGTCGGCCCGATTCCGTCATCAGCCCGTACAGCCCTTTGCGATCCGTCACCTGACAGGGTACATCCAGCGATTCGTCCCCACGCAGTACGTGGAAGTGGATCGTGTCTCCTGGTGCAATGCTCTGTACGAGCAGACTCAGCTGATTGGCGTCCGTCAGGCGAGCCCCGGCGCCCCCGATGATGCGATCCCCCACGCGCAACCCGGCACGCGCAGCCGGGCTGTAGAGCCGGACCTTGTCCACGCGCAGGGTATCGCGGACCGCGTGGGCGCGCACGCCGACCACACCGAAGCGGGATGGCAGATCCGCAGGCAAGGGCTGCAGATGGGCCGGATCCTGGCCGCTGGCGCCGCCGGCGATACAGCAAAGCAGGGCGATACACAGTTGTCGTTTCATATTGTGGCACCAACCTACCGACACCGGGGCCCGATCAGCAAGGTTGTCGCCACAAGAGGGGCGGCGCCGCGACACCAACGGTAGACTTGCCATGTGGAGAGGCATAGCTTGAACAGTGCCCGAAGAGGCACGTGTCTTCCCTGATTCGACGGTAAGAAAAATGAGCGAACGTTTGAACGTCATTCTCATCCTGTCTGACGACCAGGGCAGCATGGATGTTGGGTGTTACGGGTCGACCGACCTGGTGACACCCAATCTGGATCGCCTCGCCGAGTCCGGCGTGCGCTTCACGGACTTTTACGTCAATGCACCCATTTGTATGCCCTCCCGTGTCTCTCTGCTGACGGGCCGGGATTACCCACGCGGTTTGCTTCCGGGACGCGGGCTCAAGCCCGACGAGATCACCGCAGCGGAGCTGTTCAAACGGGCCGGCTACCGCACAGCTCTGTTCGGCAAATGGCATCTGGGCTATACCCCCGAGATGAGCCCCAATGCCCAGGGCTTTGACGAATTTCTCGGCCACACGGTGGGCACACTCGATGCCTACTCGCACTTCTTCTATGTGGAAGGCGTCAATCGCCACGTACTCCAGCACAATGGTGCGGACTACGAGCAACCGGGGAAGTACCTGCCGGACCTGCTGGTGGAGAAAGCGACACAATTCATCGATGCGTCCGGTGATGATCCGTTCTTCCTCTATCTGCCCTTTGCGATTCCGCACTATCCCCTGCAGCCCAAGCGCGAGCACCGGGAACTCTACGAACGGATGAACCTGGAAGATTCTCGACGGGTCCTCTACGGGGCCTATCTGACGACGCTCGATGAGTGTGTCGGTCGCGTGCTCGACGCCGTCGAGGCCCGGGGCCTGACGGAACGGACGCTGGTTGTCTTTCTCAGCGACCACGGCCATTCGACGGAGGAGCGGGCCTTCGGTGGCGGCGGCAATGCCGGCCCCCTGCGGGGACACAAGGAAACGCTGTGGGAAGCGGGCATCCGGGTGCCCTGCATCGCCAGCCTTCCAGGACGAATCCCGGCAGGACAGGTGCGGCACCAGACTGCCATCGCCATGGACTGGTTGCCGACGATGGCCGAAATGTGCGATGTGCCCATGCCGGATGACAGGCCCATCGATGGGCGCAGTCTGACAGCCGTACTGCAGTCCGATGCTGCACCACCGCCACACGAACGCCTGCACTGGGTGCATTACGATGGCACTTTTGCCCAGCGCGAAGGGAATTGGAAGCTGGTTTCCGATCCCCAGGGGAACTGGCTGTCGGATCTGCAGGCGGACCCCGGCGAGCGCGAGAACCTGGCCGACGCCGAGCCGGAACGTGTGCATGCCATGTTGCGCGCGCACAACGCCTGGCTGCGGGAGGTCGCCGGAATGTCAGGCCTGGTGCGAGGCAACCTGCAACAGCCATGAACGTCCTGTTCATCCTTGCCGACCAGTTCCGTGCCGATTGCCTCGGTCATCTGGGTAACAGGACGATTCACACGCCGAATCTGGATCGACTGGCGCGGGAGGGTGTGTCCTTCACCAATGCCTTCAACCAGGCGGCGCCATGTGGACCATCCAGGATGTGCATCTACACGAGCCGCTACATGTGCTCGACGCGGGCGATCAACAACCACACCCCTCTGCGTGATGCGCACGAATGCCTGCCGCAACACTTGCGCGATGCGGGGTGGAATCCGGGCCTCATCGGCTACAATGACTACACACCGGATCCGGCCATCCTGCCTGTTGACGACGAGCGTCGCCAGCGCCTGACGTATGACAACTGCCTGCCGGGTTTCGAGCGGGTGTACTATCACGAATATGACAGTCCCGAGTACTTCGCCTGGCTCCAGGAAAAGGGCTATCCTGCATCGCTGCTGAACCACAATGCGATTCATCAGCCGGATGTGCCCGCCGACGGGCCGGGCCAGCACCTGCCACAGCATTTTCCTGCCAAGTACCAGGCGGAGCATTCCGAGTGCGCCTACGTCACGGACCGGGCCATCGACTATGTGCGCGAGCGGCACAGCCCTGCAGGGGACCCCGGCTGGGTCCTGAGCCTGAACTATATCAAGCCGCACCCACCAAACGTCTGCTGTGCGCCGTACCACGACATGTACGACCCGGCTGATATGCCACCGGCAGCGCGCAGTGCGGCGGAACTGGACGCGGTGCATCCGTACCTGCGCAGGACCGGCCCCAATCAGTTACAGGATGACTTGCACCTGCGCGAGTACCGTGCCTGCTACTACGGTATGATCACGGAAGTGGACGCCAACCTGGGCCGCTTGTTTGCCGCCCTGGAGGCATCCGGTCAGTGGCAGGACACGCTGATCATCTTCTCTGCGGATCACGCCGAACATCTTGGTGATCACTACCTGACGGGCAAGGGGCAGTTCTTCGATGGCGGCATGCGCATTCCGTGGATCATCCGCGACCCCACACCCGCCGCCAACGCCACCCGCGGCCAGGTTCGCAAGGAGTTCATCGAGGCCATCGACTCCGCACCAACCATCATGGACTGGCTCGGGCAGACGCCGCCGGAGCGTTTCCAGGGGCGCTCGGTACTGCCCCTGATCCACGGTGCGACCGACGATCTGCCCCGGCAGGAGATTCACTACGAGTTCGACTACCGCCAGGCTGCCTTGGCCCGGGGCTCTGACCGTTCTGCGGAGCACCTGCTCTGGGTGCTGCGCGATGAACGCTACAAGTTGGTGCAGTTTGCCGACCCGGAGCTGCCACCGATGTTGTTCGACCTGGTGGCTGACCCCGATGAACTGGTCGATGTTGCCGGGCTGCCCAGCCACCAGACGGCGCTGCTCGATCTCAGCCAGCGACTGCTGCGCTGGCGTATGCGCAGCGAGGATCAGCGCGCCGAGAACTGGGCGCAGCAGTACCGGTAATCAACAGGAGAGACAACAATGGCAAAGATCTTCGCGAGCAGCTTTGAACTGGCCGCCCACATCGAGGAGCGGGGGCATGAGTGCCGTCTGATCGCCTGTGCCCCGGATGGCTCCCCCGTCGTAGCGGTGCGAGCCGGGGGCTCACGCACGCCGGCTGTATTCATCACCGCCGGCAGTCATTCCACCGAGCAGGCGGGTGTGACGGCGGCGGTGCAGTTGATCGAGGAACTGCAGACGGAGCACCAGGTGTGGGTGGTACCCACCCGGGATCCCATGGGCATGAACGGTTACTGCGCTGCCCTGGACTGGGCCCTCGGAGAGGCGACGGCCCTGGCGTCACGGGAGGATCTGGAAGGTCTGCTGCGCGATCGGGGTGAAGTCATCATCGATGAAGAAGATGTGGTCGTGGCTCTCATCAACGAATTCGCCTTCACCACACGCAATCTACTGGGGCGCTTCAAGGAAGGTGACGCGGATCTGCTGGAACCGCTGAAGGGACGGCGGATCTTCGTCCCCGCCGGCCACGAGGATGTCGCCGGCGCAGCCCCCCTCGAGCGGGCCTACACGCTGATCGTCAGTCCCCAGGGCGAGGTGTTACACGTGAACCGTTTTCATGACACACCATGGGCCCCCGCCGAGGTCCGTGCCACGCGCCGGCTGCTGGCTGAGGTGCAACCCGGCATCTGCTTCGATCTGCACGAATCCATGGGGATTCAGGATCGCTACTGGCTCTCGGCCCGCAAGCAAGTCACGGCCGAACTGGACCAACTCGAGGCACAGATCGCCACGGCCGTCATCGGCCGCATCGCCGAGGCGGGCACGCAGTTCATGCCGGACGACTACCTGCCGGGCAGGTTCTTCACGGCATCCGAGCCAGGTGTGTACTGGCTGGATGCCACGGTGCGGGGCGAAGGACTGAATCTGATGGATTACGCCGCCCGCGAGTACGGCATCGCCTTTGGCACGGAAATGGGCATGTTCGGCACCTTCGACAATCGGGTGGCTCAGGGCATGCTGACCGTACAGGCCGCGGTTGCTGCCTGGGAGTCCCACCGATGATGGGCCTCCCGAACCAACGGCGCAGAAACTAGCGGAGCAGCAACAGCTTCCGCGTTTCCAGCTGCGTTCCCAACCAGGTCTCCGCTGACAGCCGCAGGAAGTAGACGCCGCTGCCCAGTTCTTCACCATAGTCTGCACGACCGTCCCAGACCACGGTGTGGCTGCCACTGGGCCGCGGCCCGGCGACCAGTGTGGCAACCGTCTGGCCCGCCGTGTTGTAGACCCGCAGATCCACATTGGCTGGGTCGGACAGACCAAAACGGATCACCGTGTTGCTGTTGAAGGGGTTGGGGTAGTTCTGTGACAGGGAGAATTGCACCGGGTGCGTGTCGTGCTGGCGCTCGGCGACAACGGTTGGTGTTGGTGGCGCCGCAGGAATGCTGGTGACGACACGAACGTCGTCGAGGTAGAAGGTCCCCTTGAGGTTGCCCGTCAGCCGAATCCGATCGACAAAATCAACCTGATCCCGCAGGCCATCACCGTAGAAGTTGATCTGGTCGAAGGCCGTGAAGGGGACCTCCAGTACCTGCCACTCGCGGCGGTTCAGATCGATGGCCAGACCCGGCTGTGGGTCGCGCACCAGGTCGAGAGTGATCTCGTCGATGGCAAGCAGGAGCACCGGAATACGCGGCACGTTGACGTCACCTGGATGGAAGGCGAAACGTACACCAACGAAGCCTTCGCGCCCCACGGGGGTCGTTGGCTGCAGGTCGACGTTCCAGTTGCCGAACAGGCTTGGTGGTGCTGCCTGCACGGCGTGGGCGACGCGCCCATTGAAGACGGGGCCGTCGGGCATGGGCCCGAGAACGTTGGCGCCGTCGGTTCCGGTAAAGTCCCAGCCCCGGGCCAGCACGTCATCGAGGACGGAGAGATCCGGTGGGGCAATGATGATGATATGGCGGAAATCGAAGGATCTGAGCACGCCCCCTACTTCCTGTTCCAGGCGCACGACGATTTCCTGGGGGCCCACGGCGCCGGTCACATCCACCTGCGCATCCAACAGATAGACATTGTCGTCCGTCGCGGTGAGGGGCACGCGCTCCCGGCCACCAATGGCGCGCAGATCTGCCGTGACGCGGGGTACACCGGCGTCGGTATTGAAAGGCTCAACGACGACGCGGCCGTGGATCACCGCCTTGGAGCCCTGGACGAGGGCGCCGGGCAGATCATTGCGCCAGGCGGGCGGTACAACGTCGATGGACTGGATGAACTGCAGGAATTCGGTGCGGTCCCCCACGACCTGCTCGATGCGCACCACGACCTCGTGGGCGCCGACAGCTTCGGCCGTAAGCTGCACGTCCAGGAGATACGTGTTGCTACCGGATGGCGTCAGAGGCACGTCGCTGGCGCCGCCCAGAGCGCTGAGATCAGCGATGACACGGGGCGGTGAGCCATCTTCAGCAAGGCGCTCGATGTTGACGGTAGCTCGTACGTTGATGGGGCCCGAGAGGACCACGGACTCGGGGAGATTGGGTGTCCAACGGCCACCGAGCAAAGAGTGCGAGATCTTCAGGATCAAGGGGGTGCGGTTGTCGCTGCTTACGTACAGGCTGCCTTCTGCGTCCGTCATCAGACCCACGGGGAAGCCCCACACGGCCTCCTGCGTCGTGCCCGTCTGAAACCCGGTGAGAAAGTCCGCCATCACCGCATTCGAGCCATCGGGATCACTGAACAGGGCCTGCACCTTGTATCCGGGGTGCGAGGAGAGCTTGGCCTTGCCCGCACGGAAGGCGACGAAGGCGGCGTTCTTGTAGCGTGGTGGGAACTGGTCACCCGTATAGAAGTGGATGCCCATGGGCGCCCAGTGGGCGGGCACGAGGGCGGCAGGTTTCTTCTGCGTCTGTACCCGCAGGCTGTCTGCCGCCGTGATGGGCAGCACGAGGTGGTACGTCGACAGGGCAAAGTTGTTCCACACCTGGTGACTGTGCACCAGGGGGTACCCCAGAAAGTCACCATCCCGCAACACGTCGATCCACTCCGGCGGTATGGCGGTTCCTTCCCAGTCATGGCCGTTGTTGGTGCCCCACAGTTCGTTGGTCAGCGGGTGAAAATCCAGACCGATGACGTTGCGCACACCCGTGGCAAAGACGCGGCGGCCACTGCCGTCCGCGTTGAACTGCAGCACCGTGCCGCGAGCCGGGTGGTAGGGGACCTTCGCCTCGGTGCTGTTCCCATCGAACTGGTGACCTTCCTCCATGCGGCACAGGTCGCAGGGCGAGCCCACCGTCAGGTAGGCCTTGTCGTTCTTCTCATCGAAGACCAGTGTCCGCGTGTCGTGAAAACCCTCAAAGGGGATGTCACCGATGAAGACCTCGCGATCCTCATAGATCCCGTCACCGTCCGCGTCGATGGCGCGAATCACCTGATATTCTTCGGCTACATACAGGTCACCCTTGTAGAAGGCCATGCTGTGGGCTTCGGCCAGTCCATCGAGCACAACGATGTGCTCATCGGCGATGCCATCGTGGTTGCGATCGGGCAGTGCCACAATCTGGCGCGCACCCATGTTGCATACGTGCAGCACACCCTCCGGGCTGATGGCCATCAGCCGCGGACCTCGCAGTCCGGCGGCAAAAACCTTGACGGAGAATCCCGCCGGCAGGTTCATCACCAGATTCTCCGGCACCCGGTCACGATACTTTCCGGGCACCTCGAGCATCACCGGCTGCAGGCCCAGGTCGATGACCGGCGTCAGTGTGCCCGGCGGATAGAGATCATCCTGCGCCCAGGTGGGTGTGTTGAGGCAACCGGCGACTACTGCGACGGCGGCGCACGCTCGAAGAATCCTGCTGAAATCGGCCACGGTATCCGGGCTTTCTGAAAAAGTTGGGTTGCGGAGGGCTCTGCTAACAACGGATGGTCGGCGACGCCGTCAAGCCAGAATCCTACTCGGGCGTAGCAGCCTTTGTGACGTGGACCTGAGCCGAGGAGAAGTGTACGGCACCGAATCTCTGCGGCACGTGAAAACTTGGCTTCTCGGTCTGCGTGTTGGACCAGGTCATGTACTGCAGGTTTATGGCGCCCCCCGTGCGGTACAGATTGAGGCGCCAGACGTCCCCATCGGCCGGTGGCAAGGGTTGGGCATAACCGGCAAAAGTGTCGAAGGGAATGGCGATCTCCGTCGTCCAGAAACTGTCGGCATCCGCCTGCTGGTTCAGCGTGCCATGGATCTCGACGGCGACGCGCAGGCCGTCCGCATTCCACCGGGAACTGCGGTCATCCAGTGGGGAACGATCCAGCGTCGTGCCCAAGGCATTGAATTCGAAGTTGTAGTAATTGCTCACGTTTGCTGTGTCGGGAGCGACAAAGACCTCCACACAGTCGTCCTGCGACACGGGTTTGTCGCGTTCCGCGTGTACAGCGGAGACGTGCCGGTCCGTCGCCTGAAAGCTGACATACAGGGCCCGGTCATCCCAGAGCAGACGCGCCCGCGTGGGTTCCCGCTCGCCGCTGCTCCACCAGGGGAAAGCGAAGGCATCGATCACAGGCGCAGCCTGCCACGAGGGCTCATCCAGGCGGCCGTCCACGGTGATCGGACCGGCAGCACGCAGGATGGTCGCATGCGGGACATCTGCCGGTATCGTCTCGGCCCACGCGGGAGCACCGCTGCAGGTGATGAAGGTTGCCCATACGCCAGAGCACCAGCGACTCGATCGCGTCATTCAGCCACTCCATCTTTTGTGTTGTCCGTCCACACCTCCCGGGCCGCACCGATCCAGTCGATCTGCGTCCGACGCAGCAGGCCGTATGTATAGAAGGCGAAGCCGTCGACGCCGGCGGCAGCCTCCGCCTCGATACGGGCACGAGTCTCGTTGCTGGAAGCACCGGGGGCGGCAATGGACACGAGGCGCACATCCGGCAGGTCCTGGCGCAAGTGCGACACCGTTGCCGGCAACTCCTCTGCAGCACCCAAAATCCGTGTGTAGACGGCGTCGATGCAGCGCAGTACCCGTTGTCGATCCAGTCCGGTTACCTGGCGATCCAGGGAGCCAAAGAAGGTGGCCTCGGCGCCGGCATCGTGGACGGTGGCGGCGACCTGCTCGAAGAGGGACGTCGCCGTCTCGGTGCGGACCTCCAGGTACTGGACCAGTCGACCGTTAAAGGCGACATCGATCTGTTCTGTCAGGTCCGCCTCCATAAGCGTCGCTGCCGGCTCGACAGCGAGTGCCACATCGAGATATGTCGCCACGTCCCGCCGAAGCAGATCGGCGTCCACGCCACCCGCCTGGGCTGCGGTCAAACAGTGGGGGCAGAAGCACAGGCCCAGGAGGAACTCGTGGTACGGGGCAATATCGACGAGCACCTTGGGATTGCGGAAGCCGTATCTGCAGGGCAGATAACTCAGCGATTCCAACTGGATCGCAGCGGGGCCGTGGCGCAGCATGTCACGGGTGAGGGCGATGGCGTAGTGCCGCGCAGCCGGTGCCGCGGGACAGACCTGGGCCAGATATGGCTCGCCGAAACAGTCCCGACGGGCGACATCCGGGAAGGCCTGCGGCAAGTGGTGGTTGTAGAAGTAGACGGCCCAGGCGGAAAAGCGCAGATCGTGGCGCTGCAGGCCGCGTACCAGATCCGGCATGTAATTGCTGCCGGTGACGACGTGGCTGACGAGAGGGCGCATGGCCGTGTCCGCGTAGAGCGATTCGTCCGGCACGAAATAGACCGCGCCCTCCTCACCATAGTACAGCTTGCGTCTGGGGTTGTGCGGCGAGAAGTACGTCGACACATGGTAGCTGAGCGCCAGCAGTACACCACCCCCGGGTCCCAGGGTTTGGCTCAGGATCGTCGCCGCTGCATCAACACCTTCATCGGACAGGTCCCAGGGATAGGCATAGAATTCCGCACCGCTCGCCATGGCAGTTTTATCCTTTGACGGCGCCCGCCGTCAGACCCTGGGTGAAGAAGCGTTGCGCCATCAGGAAGAACAGGACCGTAGGCACAACGGCAATCACGGAAGCAGCCGAGATATAGCGCCAGTTGACACCGAAAACGCCCTGCAGGCTCGCCAGGCCGAGTTGCAGCGTGTACAGGTGTCGACTCTTGAGGACCACGAGGGGCCAGAGAAAATCGTTCCATTGGGCGACGAAGGTGAACGCCGCCTGTGTCGCCAGCGCCGGCCGGATGAGGGGCATCATGATTCTGGCATAGATGGTGAAGTCGCCACAACCATCGATACGTGCCGCATCCTCGATGTCCTGGGGCACGGTGCTGAAGGCCTGGCGCAGCAGGAATATACCGAAGGCATTCACCGCCACCGGCAGGATGACGCCGGCATAGGAATCGACCAGGCCCAGCCGCAAGGTGACGATGAACAGCGGGATCAGCAGCACCTGGAAGGGGACCATGGTTGTTGCCAGCACACAGTACAGAATGAACTGACGACCCCGGAAGCGCATGCGTGCCAGGGCGTATGCGGTAAGGGAGCAGAAGAACAGATTGAGCACGACCGTGGTGATGGCGATGAAGAAGGTGTTGAAGATGTAGCGCGCGAAGGGCAGGATGTTCCAGGCTTTGACGAAATTGCCCCAGACGATGGGATCAGGAATCCACTGCGGCGGATAGGCGAACAGATCCGCTGACTCCGACTTGAGGGCAGTCGACAGCAGCCAGCCAAAGGGCGCCAGCAGCACAGTACCCACACCGATCATGAGGGCGTAGAGGACCAGGCGCTCCACATGGACACGTCGCAGAAGAGGAAGCTGGCTCACGCGCGGCTCACGTTGTATTGTCGCCGCCGGTGAGGCGAAAATTGATGCTGGCAAAGGTGAGAATGATCAGCAGCAGGATCAGCGACACGGCGGCAGCGTAGCCCACCTCCAGATACTTGAAGCCGAGGGTGTAGATGTAGTAGGAGAGCAGATTCGTGCGGTTGTAGGGGCCGCCGCCGGTCATGACGTAGACTTCGCCGAAGGTGCGCAGAGCGGCGATGGTGGCAATGATGGTCACAACCAGGGTATAGGGACGGATGCTGGGAATCACCACATGGCGGATGACACGCCAGCGTCCCGCCCCGTCGACGCGGGCCGCTTCTTCCAGTTCCTTCGGGATGCCCTGCAACCCGGCCAGGTAGATGATCATGTAGTACGGGGACGCCTTCCAGACGGTGACCATAGCGACGGAGAACAGTGCCAGGGCAGGTTCTGAGAGCCAGGAAGCGTGCGTCTCCACGCCGAGGCCACTGAGGATCACCTGCGCCACGCCGCGCGTATCGGCGAGCCATACGGGGCCGGCGATGCCGAGTCCTTTGAGCAGGGCATTGAGCAGGCCATCCGAATTGTACAGCCACTTCCAGATGATCCCGGCAACAACGATGCTGGTTACCACGGGGATGTAATAGGCCGTGCGAAACAGTTTGGTCCCCGGTACCGAAGCATTCAGCAGCAGGGCCAGCAGAAAGGAGATCACCACCAGCGCCGGCACAACAATGGCGGCATACAGCAGGGTATTGGCCAGCACCCGCAGGAACAGTTCATCGGAAAAGGCCCGGCGGAAATTGTCCAGACCGATGAACTCGGCGGGATTGAAGATGTTGTACTTGTGGAA
>CALFPI010000395.1 GCA_937919035.1 uncultured Gemmatimonadaceae bacterium | reverse complement strand
CATGCCGACTATCTCATCCACAGCGCCCAGGCGCCGCAGAAACTGGCGTTCTTTCGGGATCTGGGTGGTGACGGCCTGTTTCTTGCCTACTATGGCGCTGGGGGCCAGCTCAAGCTCTTCGACAGCAACCGCCTCGGCGTGCGGGCGACTCTCGGCCTCACGTATGCTGCCGGCAACAGCCCCTGGGATGCATATATCGAGGTCGTTCCCGTGCTGGATGTCATTCCTGACAGTGATTGGGCGGTGACGGCATATGTCGGCTGGCGCTGGTTCGTCGACGCGGCAGGATCATCGGCACCGGTACCGGCATTCGACCAACGTGGCCCGAGATTCTGAAGCAGGTCCCGTTGCGCGGGCCCAGGCGGCCTGCCCTCAGAAGGTGAAGGGCTTGAGCCACTGTTCTTCGACGTTGAGGCCGAAACCCGGGCCGGGCGGCAGGCTCTCGAGCCAGCCATCGACGGGGACCTGCGATCCTGCGGCCTTGCCGGAAGAAGTCGACACCTCCACGTCTTCCGTCAGTGGCACACCCGGATCCGAGCCTATGTAGAATTCCCCCCAGGGCGTGTTCGGCATGGCCCAGGTGAAATGCTGACCGTATGGATCGCGGCCACCACCGTGCAGGCAGACCTGTTTGCCGGCGGCTTCGGCCATGTGGGCGATTTTCACACACGCCGTCAGCCCGCCAACCCAGTGAATGTCGGGTTGCAGGATGTCGAGGCAGCCACGTTCGAGCATGCGCTGGTAGGGAAAGGGCGTGTAGAAGTGTTCTCCAGCTGCCAACGTCATCCAGGGAAGCCGCCGGCGGACCTCCGCGTGACCATCCTCGTCCTCGGGTATCAGATACTCCTCGATCCATCTCATTCGATACGGGCGTAGACGCTCGGCCAGTTGCACCGTGTAATCCACATCAAAAGCCATGTAGCAGTCGAGCATCAATTCGGCGTCATCGCCGATAATCTGTCGGGCATGGGCGATATGGGCCTCGTTCTTCTGCAGGCCCTCGAGACCATCGGCCGGGCCGTAGGGGCAGGCCAGTTTGAAGGCTTTGAAGCCAAGCTCTTTGTACCAGTCGACGTCGTTGCCTGTGGCATAGCAGAAGATGCGGTCGCGCGCGGGGCCACCGAGCAACTCGTACACGGGCTTGTTCTGCACTTTCCCTGCCAGGTCCCACAGCGCCAGATCGACGGCACTCATCGCCAGGGAGGCGATGCCAGGTGTGCCGAAGGGCTTGGATACGCGGAACAGCAGATCCCACAGTCGTTCGATGGCCAGGCAGGGCTCACCCTCCAGTACGTGGGTGAAGGCATCCTCGACGACGGCCGCAGCCGGTCGCCCCTGCGATGTTCCCAGCCCCCATGTGCCATCTTCGGCAGTCACCTTGACGCCGAAGACGGGCCAGCGACGAGCGCTGTACAGGGCACGATTGCGTTTGAATCGCGGAAACTTCGACACCGGATTGGCGACTTCATCGTTGTGCGCCCAGCTCTTGCGTCGCCCGATTGTGGATGGGGTTTCTCTGGGCGGGCGTTCTACGGAGACAACTTCGACGGAGCGGATTTTCATGTCAGCGTACCTGTAGCCAGTTTTCGAGGCGGGTCGCCTCTTCGGGGGTGAAGCCGTAGAGACTCAGACGGTCTCCCGGGGCACGCAGCAACGGACTGAAGTCCGCCCAACGGCCGTTGATGCGTAGTCCGAGAGGCAGCTTCAGATTGCCGGCGTCGGCGCAGAATTCAGCGAGCCGTTTGATGGCGGCAGCATTCAGTCGTGCGTTGACGGCACGACTGCCATCCGGTTCCTCCGCCACACGCAGAGCCGTGATGCTCCAACCTGTAAGAATCGTCTGCTCGGCGACCAGAAAGGAGCCTGCCGTCGACCGCTGACTCCCAGGAAATGCCACACGTTGCCATCCCGGTGGGGGTGGCTCGGCGGGGTTGCCATCCAATTGCGCCGGAAATACCTCGATGGCAATGACAACAGGTATCTCGCGCTCATCACCACAGGCGGTGAGGGCAAGCAGTACCAGGCCCACAAGGCCAACGGTGAGACGATGCAGGAACTTGGTCAGGTAGAAATGGTTCATCAGGTAGCAGACTCCTTGCTGACGTTGGACTCGACTAGCCGGTTCCACCCCAGGCGAGTCGAGTCGCTTCGGAACGGCTGAGCCCGAGGTCGTGTTCTTCGTCCTGTTGCAGCGATGCCCGCCATTGCTCCAGAAACTCGAGCAACTCGCCAAGAGAAGCTGTCGTCAGCAACCGCTGGCGTTCGGGCGAACCGCGTTCAAGGTCACGAAAATATAATACGAGATGCTTTCGTGTTTCCTGTACGCCGACGCGTTCACCTTTGTACTCTGCCATCCAGCGGACCTGCTCGGCAGCCAGATCGATACGCTCCGCCAGCGAGGCACCCCGTCGCCCGGAGAAAATCCAGGGATTGGCCATGGCCGCGCGGCCGATCATGACGCCATCACAACCCGTCTGCTGAGACATGGCGACAGCATCCTCGTAGGTGCAAACATCACCATTGCCGAAGACCGGTATATCGGCATTGTCGCAGGCCCGTCGGATCCAGTCCCAATCCGCGCGGCCATCATACTTCTGCATGACCGTGCGCCCGTGAATGGCGATGGCCTGCGCGCCGGCATCCTGGGCCCGTTCGACGACTTCGACGATGTTGATGGTGTCCTCATCCCAGCCGATCCGGGTCTTCACCATCACCGGAACACTCACGGCTTCCACCGTCGCGCGCACGGCATCGTAGAATCGTGGCAGGTCACGCAGATAGGCGGCGCAGCTGCCCTTGGCGACAATCTGCGGCACGGAGCAGCCGAAATTGATGTCGATGATCTGCGAGCCACGTCGTTCCAGTTCAGCCGCACCAGCAGCCATCATGGCGATATCATTGCCGTAGATCTGGGCAGCCAGCAGGCTGATGCCGGTGCGTCGGTAGATTTCGGCATCGCTGAAATCCAGCAGCCGCGCCGTACGGCGGCCCGTCTGGTGCACGATGCGGCAGTTGATGAATTCGACGCCAACAAGGCGGGCCCCCAGTTGGGCACAGATCAAGCGGAAGACCCAGTTACCAATGCCTGCCATGGGCGCCAGAGCCA